>JAABSE010000064.1 GCA_011390575.1 Sphingobacteriia bacterium | reverse complement strand
TCGCGGCGACATTATGGTAGAAACATGGTTCAGTCCCAATCCATTTAAAGCCGCATTAGCGGCGACATTATGGTAGAATTATGATGCAAGGCCAACCCACCCCAAAGCCGCATTCGCGGCGACATTATGGTAGAAACATGGTTCAGTCCCAATCCATTTAAAGCCGCATTAGCGGCGACATTATGGTAGACGTATGCGGCGAAATTATTGGTATAACAAAAAGAAAAAAAACGCTAAATTAGTGGCTAAAAAAACCAATATCATGGCAAACGTATTTTCCCAAATGAATATCCAAACGGTATTTTCCGTAAAAGGTCGCCAAAATTTCCTTACCGATTCTATAAGGCCTGATCTTTTCAAATACATGAGTGGGATATTGAAAAATATGGATTTGTATCCTTTGGCAATAAATGGTTATAAGGACCATGTTCATTTATTTTTTGAATTAGATCCCGATGTTTCCGTTTCAGAAGTTATGAGAATAGTGAAAACGAACTCATCAAAATGGATGAATGAAAATGGATTTATGCCTTCAAGATTTGAATGGCAGCGTGGTTATGGAAGCTTTTCCTATTCACGCAGCCAGCGGGATTCTGTCATAAAATATATCTTGAGGCAGGAAGAACATCATTTTATTCCGCAAAATACATTCAAAAAAGAATATCTTGAGTTGCTGGAGAAATTTGAGATTGAATATAATCCACTGTACTTGTTTGAATTTTATGATTAGAGGCTAGCATAATGTCGCCGCTGACGCGGCTGTGATTTTGATTCTGGAATTGATTTTTCTACCATAATGTCGCCGCTATGGCGGCTAGGGTTGTTGTATTCTGTTTATTCCCTGCTACCATAATGTCGCCGCTAGCGCGGCTGTGAATTTCATTACCTGTTAGGTTCTACCATAATATGACCGCTGATGCGGCTGGGGTTGTTATTCCCTGATAATTTGGTTCTACCATAATATGGCCGCAATGGCGGTTAATATGGTGAAACATTGTTTATTTCGTTCTACCATAATTTCGCCGCTGACGCGGCTGGGATTTTGATGCTGTAATTTATTTCTACCATAATGCCGCCGCTATGGCGGCTGGGGTTTAGATTAAATCTGAGATTGTTTTCATTTAACCAATTTACCGCAGCTGACGCAGTTGGAACCTTCAGGGCAAATCATCTACCCAATAGCTTTAATAGCATCGTCATTTTAGTAGAAATTTCTGCGCTTTTTAGATCTGTGACTGTCTCTCATTCAATCATAACATCGCCGCTGACGTGGCTGAAAAACTTCAGGGCAGTTAATCTGCACTAAGGCCTTAATGGAAGCGACATTATGGTCTAAAGATGGTTCAGGTTAATCCCTGCACAAAGCCCCATTCACGGCGACAATAGGGTAGAATTATGGGAAAGGTTCAACCCACCCAAAAGCCGCATTCACGGCGACAATATGGTAGAAATGGTTCGGTTCAACCCACCCCAAAGCCCCATTCGCGGCGACATTATGGTAGAAACGGGTTCGGATCAACCCACCCCAAAGCCACATTCGCGGCGACATTATGGTAGAAAATGGTTCATGTTCAATCCACCCAAAGCCGCATTCGCGGCGACATTATGGTAGGCGTATGCGGCGAAATTATTAGCTGTTTTTATTATAATGCTGGCAACATCAACATATGGGAATATGTTTTTATGGGTTGAATTCCATCAGGAATATGGATAACTTTGGTGAAAACTTAATTTTCATTTTAAATCAAATAATATGTATAAAAAATTACCCTTTTTATTGACCTTGTTTGCGTTTCTGTTTATTCTGTCAGGCGCAAAAGCACAATACACCACCCCCGGAAATAACCAAAGCCTGACCCTGCAGGACCTGGTTTCCCTTTCCGGCGGAGTAGTTACTGAAACCGACGGGGATTTCTTTATCAACAGTACGCTAACCATTGCCGCTACCGATACCCTGAAGATTTTAGAAGCCGAAACCATTCGTACCGCTGCCACCGTTCGCATTGAAATCATGGGAAAATTTATTTCTGATCCCACAGAAGGGAGGGTTGTTTTTACGGCACAGGACACTACTTCAACTGCAGCCAATTTTAAAGGTTTTCGTTTTGAGGATGCTGATACGGCCGTGTTTCGCAATACAGTGGTGAAATATGGAGGCGGCATTCAATTGATTGACACCGAAGGATTATTTGAGTATTGCATAATCCGAAACAACGGGCACTCCAACGTTTCGGCTGCCATAAACTACAGCAATAGCAGTCCGGTCATACGGTACAGTGAGTTCCGGGAAAACTCAAGATCAGCCCTTGCTTCAGGAGCCAATGTGCAGGGATCACCGGAAATCATGTTCAGCTCTTTTATTCATAATACCACCGAAAACAGCAACCGTCCGCAAATCAATCTGGGACCCGGTGCTGCTGATACCATTAAAATTGTTGGGAACTATATAGAGGGCCTCCATCCAATTGTCGGAGGCATTGCAGTAAGCAACCTGCTGGGAGGAGGCAGTTCTAAAGTGCTGATAGCCGACAATATTATTGTAAACAACCGATACGGGTATGCTCAAACCGGAAATAACATCAGCTCCGTAATCAGAGGAAATACGATAACCGATAATGACATTCAGGATAATCCCATGCAGGGAGGCAGTGGTCTGAACTTTAACGGAGTTACCAACAACCACGCAATCGTAAGAAGCAACCTTGTCTCCGGTAATCTCTGGGGAGTTACCATTCAGAATACCGCCCAACCCGACTTCGGAGATGCTGAAGACCAGGGTGGAAATGTTTTTTTCGATAACGGAAACTCGGGAATTGTATACGCTCTTTACAACAATACCCCCAACCCCATCAATGCCATCGGTAACTACTGGGGAGGGAATACAGAGGAAGAAGCAGAGCAGTTTATTGTTCATCAACCCGATGACGCTTCTTTGGGTTTTGTAACCTTCTCTCCTGTAATGGAGCTACACCCGGTGGTAAACAGTTTTGCTTTCAGAGCAGACGACAATGAAGGTTTACAGGAAGACTTGCAGGGAGTTATCGACGCAGAGAATTTCCAGGTTACCGTATCTGCAGATGCTGAAACGGACATTACCCAGCTGGTACCTGATATTTCTGTGGCTTTGGGAGTATCTGTAAGTCCTGATGTGAGTGAGCCCCAGGACTTTTCCCAACCCGTAGAGTATCTGCTTTCTGTCCCCCATGGCGAGGAACAGCTTTGGACTGTAACTGTTCTGATCGGTGAACCGGATCTGTTTGCTGTTTCTTTTGATGTAACAGATGATAACGGAGCAAGTATCGACAATGCGGTGGTCACCCTTAATGGGACTACCAATGCCGCCGGAGATTATCTTTTTGAAGAAATGGAACCGGGTGAATATAATTATACAGTAGTTGCTGATGACTATGAACAGTTTGAAGGAAGTGTGGAGGTGATTGATCAGGATGTCGTGGTGGAGGTGACACTTTCACCGCTCACCTATCAACTGACCTTTATTGTTAAAGACGAACAAGGCACAGACATCAATAATGCAGTGGTTACACTGGATGGATCTGTGTATGAACCCGGAGAATATGTTTTTGAGAATATGACTCCCGGCTCTTATGACTATACCGTTGAAGCAGATGGTTTTCATCTTGTAGATGGAACGGTTGAGATAACAGATGCAGATAAAGAAGTCCTTGTCGAACTGGAAGCCATTGTTTCTGTTAACGAATGGGACAATACTCTT
Source organism: Sphingobacteriia bacterium (assembly GCA_011390575.1). Taxonomy (GTDB): domain Bacteria; phylum Bacteroidota; class Bacteroidia; order Bacteroidales; family UBA7960; genus SKVR01. The sequence continues at coordinate 16,797 of JAABSE010000064.1, read as the reverse complement.
TTCCTGCTCTATCCTAATCCTGCTACTCAGTATGTTGTTTTACAAAATAAAACCGGAGCAGCTGCCACCATTGTAGTGAGCGATCTGCAGGGAAAAATTATTTTCGAGGATAACATGTCGGGAGCCGGAGAGAAACAAATCAATGTAGAAGCTCTAAAAGAGGGGATTTACCTGCTGCGTGTAGTAACCGAAGAAAAAATAATGGTAAGAAAGATAAGTGTAATAAGATAACTTCTTTCTGCCTGACTACTGATAAAAGTCTCATGATTTGGGTCAAATCCAACTGTCATGAGACTTTTTTATGTGCAGTGGGCAAAGCGATTCAGAGAGATATGTTGTTTTTGAGCTTTTCAAATTTCACCCGTGCCAGCGGTGAGCCCTTTTTTAAGAAGCTTTTTCGAAAGGTGCTTTTATCCATGGCTTCCCACTGGCTTTTTGAAAATGAGGCTACGGCTTCAAGTGGCTTGAAATCAGGCTCGCTGGAAGGGGTGGCAAATCGGATGTTGTGAGGACATACCTGCTGGCAAATATCGCACCCAAAAATATAATCATTGGTTTTATCTGCAAACCCGTCAGGAATTGGCTCTTTTAATTCAATGGTAAGGTAAGAAATACAGCGTTTTGCATCTATGTTGTGCGGTGCGGTAATGGCTTGTGTAGGACATGCTTCAATGCATCGGGTGCATTTGCCACAGAGGTCTTTCCCGAAAGGTGGGTCAACGGGCAATTCTACATCAAGGATGATTTCTGCCAGAAAAAAGTAGCTTCCCCTGCGTGGAAGAATCAGGCAGGAGTTTTTGCCTGCAGCCCCCAGTCCGCTTTGCTGTGCCCAGTATCTTTCCAGTACGGGCGCCGAATCGGTAAAAACCCTGGCAGATTCTGTCGTGGTTTGTTCGCGGATAAACTCCAGCAAAGCATACAGCTTTTTTTTGAGCGTATGATGATAATCAACCCCTGCCGCATACTGAGATATTTTGTAGTGAGCTTCCGGGTGCTGATAATCTTCCAGATGATAATTCATGGCCAGGCAAATCACCGTTTTCGCTCCCGGCACCAGCACGGTAGGATCATTTCTTTTGTCATGATGGTTGGCCATATAATGCATCTGACCGTGGTAGTCGTTTTTCAGCCAATGGTCCAGATGCTTTTGATGCGCTTCGTTTACTTTTTGAGCAGGAGCAAAACCGATGGCATCAAAATGGAGTTCCAGCGCTTTTTCTTTGATGCGTTGAGCCAGTATGTTGTTATGGTTTTGCGTTGGGGTCATGGTTTAATCAAAAAGGGTTCCCTGGGGTGGGTTTTTTACCCTGCCCAGATGTTTGTATGCCATGTCAGTTGCTTCTCTGCCCCTGGGCGTTCGCATGAGATATCCTTCCTGGATCAGAAAGGGCTCATACACCTCTTCTATGGTTCCGGAGTCTTCCGAAACTGCTGTTGAGAGGGTGGTAAGACCCACCGGGCCGCCTTTGAACTTGTCGATGAGGGTAAGCAAGAGCTTATTATCCATTTCGTCAAGGCCGTTTTTATCTACGTTAAGAGCATCGAGGCCATAGAGCGCTATTTCCATGTCAATGGTTCCGTTGCCCTTTACCTGGGCAAAATCCCTCACCCTGCGCAAAAGTGCATTGGCAATACGCGGGGTGCCCCGGCTTCGTCGGGCAATCTCCATGGAAGCATCATCGGCAATTTCTACATTGATGATGGAGGCAGATCGTTTGATGATGCGATTGATAAGGTTGGAGTCGTAATAGTTGAGTCGTGAATTGATGCCAAAACGAGCCCGCAGGGGAGAAGTAAGCAGCCCTGAGCGGGTAGTTGCCCCGATAAGGGTAAAAGGGCTGAGGGTAATCTGGATGCTGCGGGCATTGGGGCCGGTTTCGATCATGATGTCGATCTTGTAATCTTCCATGGCCGAATACAGATATTCTTCCACCACCGGGCTTAGTCTGTGTATTTCATCAATAAAAAGTACATCATTTTCCTCCAGGTTGGTGAGCAGGCCTGCCAGGTCGCCCGGTTTATCCAGTACCGGGCCCGAGGTAATTTTGATTCCGACATCCATTTCATTGGCAATGATATGTGCCAGGGTAGTTTTCCCAAGGCCGGGAGGGCCATGAAAAAGCACATGATCGAGCGCTTCGCCACGCTGACGGGCAGCGTGCACAAAAACACGCAGGTTCTCTATGATTTTTTCCTGCCCGGTAAAGCTTGAGAAGCTGTCGGGGCGCAGCGCCTTCTCATACTCCTTCTCTACCTTGTTCATGCGACCGGGTTCCGGATCAAGCATTTCGTTTTTTGTCATTCAATTAAAACCTTTTATTTTTTAGGGGTAGCAGGTTTCTTGTCCAATTCAAAACTTCATGTTCTCCCTGCTGCACAAAAATAAGCTTTTAGGATGAATAATTCATTTCCTGTCACAACCTTTGATCCTCTTTGTTGTCCGAACTGTCTTTTGCTTAATCCTATTGTTTTGTATTTCTGTCTGACTTTTTAAGTGTTCAGGTAAAAGGTTAAGTTTTTTTTCCTATTTTTATATGTTGAAATTGATTAAAAACTTTAAAACCGGAATGTTATGAGTGAAATTGTAGTAGCCATAGATTTTTCTTCCTGCTCGGTCAACGCCACCCGATCAGCTGTACTATTTGCCAACGCATTTGATGCAAATATTACACTGGTTCACGTGTCTAAGCCTGGCAGCGATGAGTCAGTATATCCCGACACACAAGATGTGCATCATAAGGAAGCCGAAAAAAGGTTGAAAGAAATGGTCAATGATTTCGGACCCATGATGAAAAATGAAATGCGTTATCGTATTCGTGAAGGAAAAGTATATTCTGAAATCGTGAACGAGGCCAAGTACAATGATGCTATTCTTCTGATTGCCGGAACCCATGGTATATCGGGGTTTGAAGAGTACTTCATCGGAAGTAATGCCTACAGATTGGTTTCTCTTTCTCCATCTCCTATGATTTCCATCCGAACCATGTTTCAGAAAAAAGAAATCAAAAAAATACTTTTTCCCATTGACTCATCCAGAGATACCCGGCAGAAAACCAACTTTGCTGCTGAGGTGGCGCAGAAGCTAGGCGCTGAAATTCGCGTGCTGGGAGTTTATGACACAGGAATAAAGGAAATCAGAAAAAAAATCAAGAATTATTCTCAACAGGTTTTACAATTCTTCCAAAAGAATGGCATAAAAGCTTCTGCAGATTATGCTGAGGGGAAGAAGGCTTCAGGAATCATATTGGACTACATAAATATTCATGACCTGGATATGGTAGTGATGATGAGTGATAAAGACAGCAACACCATGATTATTGGTAATGAGGCCCAGCGGGTAATCAACCATTCACCGGTGCCTGTGCTCAGTATTCATCCCAAAGAAACATACAGCTCTTCCATTTCTCTTAGCGGAAGTGGTTGATAGCAAATTGGGTTGATTAGACTAAAACGATAAAAAAGAAGAGGCCAGTCAAACGAAAGGCCTCTTCTTTTTTTATGTATTATGATTTTCAAAAGGATTGCTCCTTCAGCTGTATTGCTGTTTTATCATGACTGTCCTGACTGGGTTGTTAGTATCCGAACACCTGTTCCAGGGTAAGAAAGTGAACCTTTCCGTACTCTTCAAGGGCAGGTATGTTCAGTTCATCTTTTTTGCCCAGGACAAGGATAGCGTATTTGCTGTCTTTCACATATTGCTGGTGAAATTCTTTGATGTCGTTGAATTCCATTTGCGGCACTTGTTCATAAATTGCCCTGCGCATATCAAAATCGCGACCCATTCTTTTGGCCGATTCATAGTTGAACAATACCCCGGTTCTGGTAATTCTTTCGGTATTGATTCTTTCTACTATCGATTCTCTGGCCGTGTTGAAGGAGTTTTCTGACAGGGGCATGTTTTCCAGCAGGTTGCTCATTCCCTGCATGGCATCTGCCAGTTTATCGTTCTGAGTGCCTATAAATGTATAAATATAATGGCTTCTGTGGGGTTTGGACGGCGTTGTGTAAAAGGCAAAAGCACTGTATGCAAGTCCTTTTGCTTCCCGCAATTCCTGAAATACAATGGCTGACATGCCTGTTCCGAAATAGGAATTAAAGAGACTGACTGTTGGGATTTTATCTTCCCTGTACTCAGAAGCTTTTGAAAGCATCATCAGATCTACCTGTGTCATGTCAAAATCCACTACAAAAACTTCAGTCTGATTTCTTTCCACTTCGTTAAATACTTTTTCTTCGGGCAGGGGGCGAAGGGTTGGAGGCAGTTTGCGATGTTTTTCAAGAAGCGCAACCAGATCCTCTGGCTGGTGAGTGCCGTAATAGAGTACCCTGTGCTCATAGCTGGTGAGATTGTGTATGCGTTCGATCAGTTCCTCACCGGAAACCTTCATTAACTCTTCTTCCGACAATATGTTTTTTAAAGGCGACTGTTCTCCGTACATTGCGTAGTCGAACATGGCGCTGCGAAGAATGTAGTTTTTGTTGAGTTTGTTGTTTTCGCGCTGACGCAAAATGTCTCCTTTCATGTTTTCCAGGGCTTGTTCATTGGCTGTGGCTTCGTTGAGCAATTCCTCAAAAAGCTTCAGGCCGGCCTCCATGTTTTCGCTCAGTCCACTCAGATAAACATACACTTGTTCGTTGGAGTTGAATACATTGAAATTGGTGCCCGTGCGGTAAAACTGTTGCTTTATTTCCTCCGGCGTATAATTCTCAGTACCCAGGTATTCCAGGTAACTAATGGCAAGACCCAGTTTTCGGTCATGGTTGTTGCCCATATCAAAAAGATAATACAAGGTAAATGTCTCATCTTCCACATTGCGGTTGTAATACAGTGGGATATTTCCATGGATAGAATATTCAGAGATATCATTCTTATAATCCAGGAAAACGGGTTCAATGGTTTCCACTTTCACCTGAGAGATTTCCCTGAAGAAGTCGCTTTGATCATCGCGGTTGAGCACCACAGGTGTGATAAGAGGTTTATCGAGTTTGATAATACTTTCATCTGTCCCTTGTCTTTTATATACCACTGCATAATTGGTATTCAGATATTTATTGGCAAAGGCAATCACATCTTCTTTTGTGATTTTCTCCAGGCGGTTAAACCGGTTAACATAATTTTCCCAGTCAATTCCGTTGGTAAAAGCATTAACCATGGCTATGGTACGTCCGTTGTTGCTTTGCAAGGATCTTATTTCGCTGAGCTTCATGTCATTGACGATGGCTTCCAGAAGCCAGTCAGGGAAATTACCCGTTTTGAGATTTTCAACTTCAGCCAGCAGGATTTCTTTTACCTCCTCCAGGGTTTGTCCTGATTTGGGATTGGCAGAGATTTGCAGCGTGCTGTAATCCTCTTTGGGATGGGTAAAAGCAAATGCCCTAAGGACTTTCTGCGCCTGGTTTATATTGATGTCAATGAGTCCGGCGGTGCCATTGGAAAGGACAGCCGACAACAGCCTTGCAATATCCGCCTCCGGGGAGTTAACTCCGGGCAAACGCCAGCCCATACGCATAGTTTCTGCGCTGGGGCCAAAAACCTCTGCCACAAAAGGACCGTTTTGCGGAGGATTCTTTTCATAGGTAAAAGCAGGCACATCACCTGGTTCAAACCCACCGAAGTGGTTGTCTATCTTCACGATGAGTTCATCGGGGTTGATGTCTCCCGATATAATGATGGCCATGTTGTTGGGCACATACCATGTGTTGTAAAAATTACGGATATTGTTGATGGAAGGGTTTTTCAGGTGTTCCTGTGACCCCAGGGTTGTTTGTGTTCCATAGGTGTGGTCGGGGTAGAGTATTTCATACAATTTGTCAAATACTTTTCGTCCGTCATTGTCGAGGCTCATATTTTTCTCTTCATATACGGTTTCCAGTTCTGTGTGGAAGAGCCTGAAAACAGGGTTGCGGAAACGTTCTGATTCGATGGTAAGCCACCTATCAAGCTGGTTCGCCGGAACGTCATTGATATAAACCGTTTGTTCCACACTTGTATATGCATTGGTTCCCCGCGCTCCAATTAAGGAAAGCATTCTGTCATACTCATTGGGAATAGCATACTTTGATGCTTCATAGGATACCGAATCTATCATCCTGTATATGGCTGCTCTTTCAGCATCATCGTTTGTATGCCTGTGCACTTCGTACAAACTGTCAATCTTATTTAGATATACTTTTTCTGTTTCCCAGTCAAGGCTTCCGTATTTGTCGGTTCCCTTAAACATGAGATGCTCAAGATAGTGAGCTAATCCGGTATCTTCCTGCGGGTCATGCTTGCTGCCTGCTCTTACAGCAATGGAGGTGTGTACTCTGGGTTCATTTTCATACACGGTAAGATAAACTTTCAGTCCATTGTCCAGTTCATAAATTCGCGTATTCATTGGGTCACCGGGAACGGTGATGTAGGAGTAATTACTTGCTACCGATATAAACGGTAACAAAGCGATTAGCAGGGAAAAAGTGAGTTTTCCCATTAGTCTTTTTGTTTTCTTCATGCCTGGCTGGATTTTTAGGGTTTGGTATTATTACAACGGGTAAAGATATTATATGTGTTTGGCTTAAATTAAAAATAAATCCTTATTAAGAATAATTAACAAAATGTTGAAGGTATTTTTCATTGCTGATAATTTGTTAGCTTTGCGAGGGTCAGTGTTTAATTCACCTATATCAGAATAAAATGAATGTTGGTTTTCCGGTATCAGAGATATTTGAGATTTCTTCAGAGGAGCAGTTTAACGAAACAGCGTTAAAGGTTTTTCATTTTCAGCACAGGCATAATCGTGTTTACCGGGAGTTTTGCCAGGCGCTTAATGTTCCTGTTGAATTGGTAAAGCACTACCCTGATATTCCCTTTATTCCCATTGAGTTTTTCAAGCAACATCCTGTGCTTTGCGGAGAGGGTATTCCTGAACTTGTATTTACCAGCAGCGGAACCACCGGAAGTCAGACCAGCCGGCATTATGTGCGATATCCTGACATTTACCGGGAAAGTTTCCTGAGAGCATTCCGGATTTTTTTCGGCAATCCCGAAGATTATCATATACTCGCCCTGCTGCCCGACTATCTTGAAAGATCGGGTTCCTCTCTGATTTATATGGCCGATGAACTCATACGCCGAAGTAAGAGCCTGCACAGTGGTTTTTATTTGAATGAACTGGCCAACCTGAGAGATAAAATCAACACCCTTCAAAACGATACGCGCAAGATTCTGTTGCTGGGAGTAAGTTTTGCCTTGCTGGATATGGCTGAGAACTTCCCGGTGAATCATCCCCGTCTTATGGTAATGGAAACCGGCGGTATGAAAGGCCGCAGAAAGGAACTGGTGCGTGAAGAACTGCACGATATACTCAAAAAGGCTTTTGGAACCGACAGAATCTATTCTGAATACGGTATGACGGAGTTGCTATCCCAGGCGTATTCAGACGGGGATGGTATGTTTGCTTGCCCTCCATGGATGAAGATATTGATCCGGGAACCCAACGATCCGCTTTCTGTCAGTGTAGGGGAAATGTCAGGAGGGATTAATGTTATCGACCTTGCCAATTTTTACTCCTGCTCCTTTATTGCCACACAAGACCTTGGGAAGATATTGAAAAATGGACTATTTGAAATTTCCGGCAGGTTTGACAGCAGTGATGTAAGAGGATGTAATTTGATGGTCACCTGATTTTTTCATAAAGGAATTGATAATTTAAATCGATTATCTTTCTTAAGATATTTTACCTATTTTTGGAAACTGCTAAAAAAATGAGAATATATGCGTAAATCTGCCACTTACAAATCAGGAAGAATGTCGGTCGCCGGCTTGCTTTTGATTGTTGCAGTGGTATTATTGCAGTTTTCGTGCAGCAGATCAGCATCCCATTACCCAAAGGCAGAAAACGGAATTCTGGATGCAGAGCATCTTTTCTCACGACAACAGGCATCTCTCTACCTGGACGGCGAGTGGGAGTTTTATCCCAATGAACTTATCCCACCTTCAGAAATGCATAACCATACAACTGATTTGACCATCAATTCTCCTGCTTTCTGGGAAGATGAAATGGCAGATGAACAGTTGTCTTATGCTACCTACCGGCTACGGCTGGTTAATCACAGTCTTCCTTCAGTGTTCAGTGTTCGCAATCACCAAATATTCAGTGCTTTCAGATTGTTTGTTAACGGAGAGGAAGTGCTGGGCAACGGAAAGGTTGGCACCAGCAGGATGGAGGAAGAACCTTATTATCATCCCAAAACGGTGAGTTTACATTCGGTTACTGATACCCTTGAGTTTGTATTGCATGTCTCCAATCATAATTATCGTAAAGGGGGAATTGCCGAATCTATTATTATTGGCCAGGTTTCCAGCCTGCTGAAAAACAATCTTGCCCGCGCCGGATTTGACTTTTTCCTTGCCGGAAGTTTGCTCATAATGGCCATTTATTATTTTGGATTATTCTTCGTGCTTCGCAAAGAAAAATCTTCCCTCTTTTTCAGCATTTTCATTTTCTTATCCATCATCAGGTTGCTGGTAACAGGACAAAGGCTACTGCTGTTTGTTTTTCCGGGGATATCATGGGAAAGTATGTTAAGGCTGGAGTATGGTTCATTTTACCTGGCCCCCGTATTTTTCATCCTATTCTTCAATGCTGTTTTTCGTGAGGAGGTGAAAATATACATTGTCAACATTGTGATGGCGGTTTCAGGCTTTTTTACCCTCCTGGTCATCGTGGCTCCGGTGAGTTTCTTTTCTGCTACCCTTCCCTTCTATCAGATTTATACCGGTGTGCTGGCTATGGCATTAATAGTCTGGATAAGTCAGGCCCGGAAACATGGCAAAGAGGGGGCCTTTGTGTTACTGCTTGGAATTGTTATCCTTTTTATCAGCCTTTTGCATGATATGATCTATGTATACGGAAGCCTCAGAGGGAGTGAAATATTTCCGGTTGGTTTGTTTTTATTCATCCTTTGCCAGTCTTATGTCTTGTCTATCAGGTTTTCGTTGATCAACAAAGAGAACCAGGAGCTCTGGGATGAGCTGGATTATAAAAATCAAAACCTCGAACAACTGGTTAAAGCCCGAACCCGGGAGCTCTGGAAGCAGAAGAAAATGCTGGAAAAAACCAACAAGGAATTGGAGAAACAAAAAGAAACCATGATGGATCAGGGGCAGACGCTCGAATTTATCAATGAATTGCTGGAGAAGGAGAAAGAAAAGACCGACAAGCTTTTACTCAACGTTTTGCCGCAGCAAATTGCTGACGAATTAAAACTTCATGGTAAGTCAATCGCTCACAGTTACCCCCAGGTTAGCGTCTTATTCGTTGACTTTGTTAAGTTTTCGGAGCTTTCTGAATCCATTCCTCCTTCTGATCTGCTGGAAGAACTTCATTTCTACTTTGCAAGTTTTGATGACATTGCAAAAAAATACAACCTGGAGAAAATCAAGACCATTGGAGATGCATACATGTGCGCAGGAGGCCTGCATGAGCAAGCCGATGAAAGAGATGTTAGAAGCACCGTGCTGGCGGGGCTGGAAATCCAGTCGTTTATCCTTGCACACAGAGAAGAAAAGGAAGCTACCGGGGAGCCATGGTTTGACTGTCGTGTGGGTATCCATACCGGTCCTGTCATTGCCGGAGTGGTGGGGAAATCCAAATTTTCTTTTGATATATGGGGGCCAACAGTAAATATCGCCAAAAGGATGGAGTCAGCCTGCGAACCCAACAAAGTTAATATATCAGAATTTACCTGGAAATTCATTCGCGATGATTTTGACTATGTGTCAAGGGGAATCATCACCATGAAACATAAGCGCAACATGCAGATGTTTTATGTACAGGGATTAAAGAAATAAATCCGGGTTTGCCCCTCCGGGCTAAGGCATTGCTTCGCTTTTTAGTCCTCAAATTACAATACCCCCGACCCCCTAAAAAAGGGAGTTCGCAACAACCTGAAGTTGTGTGTGTTGGAAATTTGTTTTTGTCTTAAACATCGCAAAATATACTTTTCGGAGGAGAGACGGGGATTAAAGTGCAACGGAATAAAAATAGAGCACCCCTGCTGCCAGCAATCCTGTTCCGGCTATAAACTCCATAGCCCTGCCAAAACTTTCTTTGAACTGCAGGCCAAAAAGCAATCCGCTGAACGATAAAAACAGTACCATCAAAGACAATGTCCAGGCAAAGCGTGTCACGCTTAAATCCATAAACCGTACTGCAACACCTGCAAAGAGCATATTCATTCCCAGGGCGAGTGCCAGGGCAAATATCACCGGCAACAGGTTAATGTCATAAACCTTATCTTCAGCTTTCTTTTTCCACGCGTGGATAATCATTCTCACACCGGTAATCATGAGCATGACAAGAACCACCCATTCACCGGTTCCTTCAGAGCGGCGAGCCAATACACCCGCTGCATGATATCCTGCCACAAACAACCCACCTGCCAGAAGAGCAAAAATTAAGGCTGCTTTGAGCGGGGTGCCGGGTTTTATTCCTTCTCCCCCGCGGGCATTACTCAGGCTGATGGAAAAATAACTCATGGCCAGCAAGAGCGGCAGGATGGTAACATACATACTGATAATAGAACTCATCTTCTAAAATTTAACAGACAGGTTGTCTGGGTTAAGCAACGATAGTATTTTTTCCAGCCCTTCAGCGTCAGCCTGATCAAAAGAATTCAATTCTTTGCTGTCTACATCCAGCACTCCGACAACCTCTCCTTTGGTGTTTTTCAAAGGGACAACAATTTCGCTGTTGCTGCGGCCGTCGCAGGCAATGTGCCCCGGGAACTGATGTACATCGGGTACAACAATGGTTTTTTTCCCGTTGATAGCCGCCCAGCAAACTCCGGTATTCTTAGCCAGCAGCTGGCAGGCCACCGGTCCCTGGTAGGGGCCTGCAATGAGCTCACCATCATCGAGCAGGTAAAAGCCACACCAGAAAAAATATTCCATCTTGTGATGCAAAACAGCAGCCACAGTGGCTAGTTGCGACAGGTTATTACCGGGCTTTTCCAGCAATGTTTTCAGCTGTTCGTAAATGCGGTTGTATCTTCCTTCTTTTCTTTTTAGATCCATAATTCATATACGATTTTAAAAACGACACTATACAAAGAACCCCGGTTGGGTTCCGGGGTTCAAAGTTATAGGTAATTTGTCAGACTCTTTCCAGTTCAACTGTAAAGTGTCTCATAATAGGAGCTTCCGTGGTGATTTTAAGCCCTTTGTTAATGCTCTCCCTGCGGTCCCAGATGTTTTTCAGGGCTGCTGCAATATAATCCATATGGTTATTGGTATAAACCCTTCTTGGAATGGCAAGCCGCAGAAGTTCCAGCTGCGGATAGCGGTTTTCGCGTGTTACCGGGTTTCTGTCGGCAAGCAAGGTGCCTATTTCAACTCCGCGGACACCTCCTTCAACATACAGTTCGATGGCAAGGGTTTGAGCCTGGTATTCTTCTTTGGGCACGTTGGGAAGAAATTTCCTGGCATCAACAAAAACGGCATGACCGCCGGTGGGCAACTGAATAGGAATGCCCAGCTGATGGAGTTTCTCTCCCAGGTAGGCCACCTGTCCGATGCGTGCTTCCAGGTAATCAAACTCAGTGCCTTCCATCAGCCCTTGTGCCATGGCTCCCAGGTCGCGGCCCGCAAGACCTCCATAGGTGAGATAACCTTCATACATAATATTGAAAACACTGGCTTTGTCAAACAGCGACTTGTCGCGCAAGGCAATGAAACCTCCGATATTAACGATGGCGTCTTTCTTACTGCTCATGGTGGCACCATCCACATAAGAAAACATCTCTTTTACGATTTCCCTGATGGTTTTGTCTTCATAGCCTTTTTCACGGATTTTAATGAAATAGGCGTTCTCTGCAAAGCGGGCAGCATCGAAAACAGGCATTACTCCGTATTTTTTACACAAAGCCGATACTTCGCGGATATTCTCCATTGAAACGGGTTGTCCGCCTGAGGTATTGCAGGTAACGGTGATGATGCACAAGGGGATTTGGTCTGAAGGGTATTTTTTGAAAACTTCTTCCAGTTTTCCCAGATCAATGTTTCCTTTGAAGGGGTGAAATTCAGCCGTATTGCAGGCCTCGTCGATGGTGCAGTCGATAGCGCGTGCTTTGCGGTATTCAATATGTCCCTTGGTGGTGTCGAAATGCGAGTTTCCGGGTACTATGTCCCCTTCTTTGATAAGAGCTGAAAACAAAACGTTTTCTGCAGCCCGTCCCTGGTGGGTAGGAAGAAAATAGGGCATGTCGAGCAACCGGGTAATCACGTTTTTCAATTTAAAAAAGCTGGTGGAGCCTGCGTAGCTCTCGTCGCCCAGCATAATTTCTGACCATTGATACTGGCTCATGGCGCCGGTTCCTGAGTCGGTTAATAAATCAATAAATACCTGCTCGCTTTTCAGGTTAAATAAATTGTACCTGGCTTCCTTGATCCATTGTTCTCTCTCTTCTCTGCTGCTGCGGTAAAGAGGTTCTATTACCTTTATTTTATAGGGTTCTGCATAGGGTAATTCCATAGCATTACTGTTTTAGTATTAATAAATGTTTTGAAAAAAAATAGGGGTGATAAGCCGGCTATAGAAAATGGCCAGCGATGATAAGGGGGTGATTCTTAGTATGAATCACGACGCTTTATATTCAGATAATTCAAACGTGTTGAATTTAAAAGATAGGAGTAAAGCATAGATAATTAGCATTTTATCTCACACAAAATTAATGAAAAAATTGCACGAAGAACCAGAGGGAGGCAGAGATTTTTAGGTAGCTCAAAGTAAGTTGTGCTTATTTTTCGTTAAAAGACACATTCATGTTGTCAGAAGGTTAAAATAAACAAATTGGCAAACCAGAGGGTTGTGTTTATGTTTACCTTTAAATTCATTATTCCGTCTTTTAATTATGAAACTCTCAACCATCAGCTGTTTATATTGTTGTACATGTAATCATATTGCAACTGATTGGCTGTTTTTTAAACTGTAATCACCCTCCTGGTTTGAAAATTTATCACCCTTTCAGTCCATCTGCTGAAAGGGTATTCTTTTATGCCTAAAAACGAAAAACATGGAAAACCACCGAAGTTTCGCTGAAAAACTATATCGTGATAATACCGCCGAACCGTGCTTCATGCCCTGTAAAACAGATTCCAACAAGTTTGTCAACGACATCATGCAATTACTGTTTCCTCTTGATGTGCCGCGCAATACCGATGAATATATCCTGCGATTCAGAGAACTGGAGCTCCTGCTTCGCAAGTTGCTCTACAATCTCAAAGTATTGCTAAAAGAATCTCCTCATTCTATCGTTGATAATTTCTTTGATGCCCTGCCGATCATCTATGAAAAGCTGCGCAAGGATGCAGATTCCATTTACAAGTTTGATCCTGCCGCTGACAGTGTGCAGGAGGTATTTCACGCCTATCCCGGATTTTATGCCATTACCGTTTACCGGCTCTCTCATCAGCTGGTGAAGCAAAATGTTCCGGTTTTGCCCAGGGTTTTTTCAGAATATGCTCATGGTCGTACCGGGATCGACATCAATCCAGGGGCCACTATTGGCGACAATTTTTTCATTGACCATGGTACAGGCGTGGTAATCGGCGAAACTACCCATATAGGCAACAACGTGAAAATATATCAGGGAGTTACCCTGGGGGCACTCACTGTGGAGAAATCCCTGGCCGCCACCAAGAGACATCCCACCATTGAGGATAACGTGATTATTTATGCAGGAAGTACTGTGCTGGGAGGTAAAACTATTGTGGGACGCGACTCGGTCATAGGGGGTAATGTCTGGCTTACAGAAAGTGTGCCCCCCAACTCGGTAGTTTATCATAAAAGTGAGGTAAAAATCCGCTCAGGAAAGCATTTTAAAGAACCCATCAACTTTGTGATCTAACGCTTCTGTTTTTGAAATGATTATCATTCTTAATTCAAAAAAAATTCCAACATGAAAGCAAAAAACATATTAGAACTTATCGGAAATACTCCCCATCTTCGCATTAATAACCTTTTTTCGTCAGACTATGAAGTTTGGATGAAGCTGGAGAAAAACAACCCCGGAGCCAGTATCAAAGACCGCATTGCCCTCAGCATGATAGAAGCTGCAGAGAAGAGTGGTGATTTAAAGCCCGGGGGTACTATTATCGAGCCTACCTCAGGAAATACGGGCATTGGCATTGCCATAGTTGCCGCCGTGAAAGGGTATAAAGTGATTCTGGTGATGCCTGAGAGCATGTCGGTTGAAAGGCGCAGAATTATGAAAGTTTTCGGCGCTCAATTCGAACTTACTCCCCGCGAAAAAGGGATGAAGGGGGCCATAGAAAAAGCCACAGAGCTTGTAAGAAACACCCCTGATTCATGGATGCCCCGGCAATTTGAAAACCCTGCCAACCCTGCCGTACACCGTGAAAAGACTGCCCTGGAAATCATGGACGATTTTCCCGATGGATTGGATTACATGATCACCGGGGTCGGTACGGGAGGGCATATCAGTGGTGTGGCGCAGGAACTGAAGAAGAAGTTTCCACAACTTAAAGTATTTGCTGTCGAACCGGCGCTGTCTCCGGTAATTAGCGGGGGAGAACCCGGACCGCATCCCTTGCAGGGAATTGGTGCCGGCTTTATCCCTGAGGTGCTCGACAAGTCGATGCTCGATGGTACCATTACTGTAACAAAAGAGGAAGCTTTTACCTTTGCGCAGCAGGCTGCCCTGAAGGAGGGCCTTTTTATCGGGGTTTCTTCGGGCGCATCGCTTGCAGCCGTGAATAAAAAACTGGATGAGATACCCAAAGGAGCACGTATCTTGACTTTCTGCTACGATACCGGCGAGCGGTATTTGTCAGTAGAGGGACTTTTTGAATAATATTTTTCACCAAAAAAAAACAGTTATGCATACAGCAATTGTAACCGGTGGAGCCCAGGGAATAGGCAAAGCCATCAGTCTGAAACTCATGCAGGAAAACGTTTTCGTTTTTGTGCTGGACAATGACAAGGAGGCGCTGGATGATTTTGATCGTGAAAGCCCGGACCTGCAAATGAGTAAAACCATATTATGCGACGTATCCAATGAGGAGTTGCTGACAAAAACCCTTGAAATCATTAGTAATCAGGGCCCCTCGCTGAAGTACCTGGTCAACAATGCCGCCATTTCCCGTTTTCAGCCCATAGAAGAGCTGAGCCTTGATGAGTGGAACCATACCTTGTCGGTGAATCTCACATCGTACTTTCTGACTGCCAAACAAATGGCACCCGGGTTAAGGAGAAACAAGGGGGCCGTAGTTAATATCTGCAGCACCCGTGCATTCATGTCTGAACCCGATAGCGAGGCTTATGCCGCTTCCAAGGGGGGTGTTTATGCCCTAACCCATGCCCTGGCCATGAGCCTGCAACCCGATGTAAGGGTGAATTGCATCAGTCCGGGATGGATTGAAGTTACGCCGTGGCAGAAGAAAAGCAAAAGGAAATCGCCTGTCTGGGCAGAAAAACATCATTTGCAACACCCGGCCGGAAGAATCGGCAAACCCGAAGACATTGCCGAGCTATGCTGGTTTTTGCTAAGCGAAAAATCAGGATTTATAACAGGCCAGAATTTCATGGCCGACGGTGGCATGACGCGCAAGATGATTTATGAGGGGGAATGATAGAATAACTTACTTGTGAATATAAAAAAAGCTGCCTGGCGTCCCGGGCAGCTTTGTTTATTTATGTGCAAGACACAAACAAACCATTTACCCTGCAAAAATAAGGATAATTCCGATATACATTGCAAAAAAATGACTGAAATTGAGTAGGTTAATGGTTTTTCGGAAAACATTTCTGTTAGATTTTTGATTGCTGTGTACCGTGGTAAACTATTTCGCCTCCGGATTTTATGGGGCACCCATGGTTTTGTTGGCCTAACACACTTTGTTTGTATTGTCAACAAAACATGCCTATATTTTCTGGTTTTTAGCGCAAAAAGCATAACCCGGCTTATTTAGAATGATTCTAAATAAAATTCATGTATTCCTGCACCATGATGTAAGTTTCAGTTGAAACCAAACTGGTACTACACATATCTGTCCTTAATCCAGAGAATTACAAGGTATATTTATGGGATTTTATTGGTTTACTGGGGATTAATTGTTAGTAAATATCCTGATTAAATGCTTCGTTGATTACTAATTGACAATTACGTAAAAATTCTTATTGTTTTTCCTTTTTCTTTTTCTCAGTTTTACCCCGTTATTTATTTGATACGACAAACGGTTTAAATTGTTGTATAAATAAACGTATTGGGAAAACAAAACATATTTTGCGCTTTCCGTGCTTTACGCATATCCTCCCCCATCCGACGTGCGCAAAATTAAAAAACGATTGCAAAAGTGAACGGACATGTTCTGGCCGCTCAGCAGTGTTGCTGAGGGATGGATTTGATTGTCTGTGAATAGGATAACAGTATGGGAAATCTGCCACCAAAGTTTCGTTAAGGATAGTACAAAAGCAGAAAGCAGCGCTTTCGGCCTGATATAACTATTACTGTCAATTCATATTATGTTTAACCTTTAGCAAGACAATTTTGTAAAGGACAAAATTGCAGGAACACAAACAAACCATTTACATTTTTACCGGCCGTCGGGCCATTTTATTCATTTCACAAATCAAATCATTTACAAATTAAAATTTATTGAATTATGAAAAAGTTAATTGCAATTTTCGGAGTACTCGCTTTTACAGCGGGAATGGCGTTTGGACAGAGTAATATTGGAAATGTCACGCAATCAGGTGAAAGTCAAATTGCAGAAGTTGAGCAATCAGGTGGGTATAT
>JAABSE010000063.1 GCA_011390575.1 Sphingobacteriia bacterium | reverse complement strand
TCTTTTTGACATCAAATTGTACTCCCCTTTTTATAAACCAACAAAACTCATTTTATTTCAAAAAGTTACTTCACTGACATAATCTCCTTTTCTAATAATTCTGATATAATTACCCACTCTTTGCGATTTATAATGCAGGAACTAAGGGTGTCCTGTGCATCTGTCCGACATTGCAGGTATTGTTTTTTTTGCAAAAATTACTTCCCATAAAGCAAGCTTAAAAAATGGCGAACTCCTTCAGGTGGGTTCGCCATGACAAAATCTTTCCAGGAAGTATAATCAATGTTTGGTGTGCTTTTTTTTCTTATGCCCATGGGGTTTGACTATGGGCTGCGAGGCGGGGTTCATGAGCTCTTTGGCGGGTGGTGTTTTCGCTTTTGCGCGGGCAACAAAATAAAAAGGGAGTGCAAACAGGCACAACACCAATAGTCCCACAATTATTACTGTTATATTCATGGCGATGTTGATTTAGGTTATTGATTAGG
The DNA here is from genome assembly GCA_011390575.1 of Sphingobacteriia bacterium. GTDB lineage: Bacteria > Bacteroidota > Bacteroidia > Bacteroidales > UBA7960 > SKVR01. The sequence continues at coordinate 20,782 of JAABSE010000063.1, read as the reverse complement.
ATGAAATCTGCTTATCGGGGGGAATAATTCCCCTTTTATTTTCGGCAATTCTGCTTCATGCTATTACATTTACTGCGTATAATACGGCACATTGAATTGGTCAGGTCAAGGAGTCTCAGTGTCTACAGTTTTCTGAACCACTGCACCATGGGCAATGGGAAGCCGGTGGTTTCGCCATCGGCAAGTATTCCGGCAAATCCAAACTGGAATGCCGAATCGGGTTTGGTCTGAAAACGCAGCCCCGGGAGAATCAGGGCAATGCTGTGCTTCTTGTGGGTTACGTCTCTGTACCCATTCACCCACTGACCATTATTATTATAATATTCGTAGTATTCATTGGTGGTATAGGTGCCAATTCGGGGAATGATAAAAGTATCGAACACAATACTTACGGTATTGGTGATTTTGGCCATGCCGGCAACCGAAATCAGGAAAGAACCTTCATTTTCACGTTCTTCGCGGTAGTTAGAATCCATCCCATTGTAATCGTAAACCTCAGATTTATATGTCACTCCCCCATAGCCAACAGACAAGTTAATATTTTTAACCCGGTCGCCCCAGGTAATAACGCCATAAGGCAAAATGCCGGCAAAGTCGGGCATGGCCCAAGAGCCAGTACCCACCAGGGTACCCAGGCCGGCATTCCATTTTTCGTTGATAGGGATGCTGTACTTGATGCTTCCGACAATAGGTGTTCCAAGCCAGGAGGTCATAACGCCCAGCCCAAGATTATCGCTTATTCCAAACTGGAATTCGGGTCCGTAAAGATTCCACAGGATATATGATTCACCCTTTTTTATGGGCAGTCCGTTGGTAGTAATAAAATAACGGGTAGAAAAAACTTCGGCGGGCATAAAGGCTCCGTCAGCAAGCATTTCTCCGGGTATAACTTTCCGTATTTCGCTTATTTCATGCCGCGGGATATAGACCTGGCCAATTTCACGGGTTTCCATGAGCACTTCGCGGGCATCCTGGAAAAGAATCTGTCCAACATACCGGGTGCCATCATTCTTTTTCACGACATAAACAGTAGTATCCTGTTCTTCTGTCAGGGGTTGTTGTTGGGCAGTTGCATTTTGAGGCACAAACAACAAACCTGCCATCAGTAAGCCCATAAAAAGAAGCAGTTTCATAGCATAAAGGATTAATTAAACAAACCAAAATTAAACAAATACAAGATAGATATAACAAATGCTTGCATTTTATTTAATATCTGATTAACAAAGCATTTTAATAGTCGCAGACAGACATCAATTGCCTTTTATTACCAAAATGTATGCCGATACTATCTATTTTTTATGCAATGATTTTTTTGCCGGTAATTGAAAAAATCATATCTTTGCAAACCAACCGGTCGGTTTTAGTAATAATGTTTACATATGAAACACGATCGTACCAGAGACAATCAAACAAGTGTTATTTAACCAATGTCAGGGTAAATTACAATACAGAATGCAAACGAAAGATCAGATTATCCAAAAAGCTTTTGCCCTTTTCATGACCCTGGAATACAGAGAAGTGACCATGAGCCGCATTCTTAAAGCCACAGGTCTTTCCAAAGGGGGATTTTACCATTATTTTGAAAGCAAGGAAGCCTTGTTTGAGGAGGTGGTGGAACAGTTCTTTTTCAGTGCGGCGTCCGATGCAACCTTCCAGCCTGATCCTTCCAGCACTTTTACAGAAAACATGGACGTATTTCTTGAACAGAAAGAAACTGCTTTTCAATTGTTTGCGCAGCACCTGGGCGTTGAGCACAGCGAAATCAACTTCTTTATGTTTATCATGCATGCCATTCAGCACCTGCCTGGGGCACGGCAAAAAACGGAGCTTTTCATGCAACGCGAAAAACGGCAGCTGGAAAGCATCATTGAATTGGCTGTGCAGAAAGGAGAGGTGTCAGAGAGCGTGCAACCCGGACATGTTGCACAAATGCTGATGCGCCTTTTCGACGGCACAGAAATGCATGGAGTTTTGTTAAAGGAGAGCTTTCAAACCGTATCGCGCGAGCGGCAGATGGTGAGAGAAATCTTCCAATGGATCAAAAATCCTGAAAAAGGTGCAGCAGAAATTTAACCCTACTTAAAATTACAACCATGATACAAGCCACCCAATTGAGTTATACCTATCCCGGGCAAAACCAGGCAGCGGTAAACAATATCAGCTTTACCGTAAACCAGGGAGAAATATTTGGTTTTCTGGGCCCTTCAGGTGCCGGCAAAAGCACAACACAAAAGATACTGATTCGATTGCTCCGGGGATACCAGGGAAATGTCAGTATTGACAGCAAAGAGCTGAGAAGTTTATCACAGGATTACTACAACCAGATCGGAGTAGGTTTCGAGTTGCCCAACCACTACCCCCGTCTTACAGCTCTTGAAAACCTGAAGTTTTTCGCCTCATTCTACCGCAACAAAAACGCCAATCTCATGCAATTGCTGGAGAAGGTAGGTTTGCACCAGGAAGCCGACAAACCCACTTCGGCCTTTTCCAAAGGGATGAAAATGCGGCTGAACTTTATACGTGCCCTTGTGCATGATCCTGATTTGCTTTTCTTTGACGAACCCACGTCGGGTCTGGACCCGGTGAATGCAAGAAAACTAAAAAATATCATCAAAGATTTGCGGGCACAGGGAAAAACCATCTTTCTCACTACCCACAATATGCACGATGCTGCAGAACTTTGCGACAGAGTGGCCTTCATTACACAAGGAAAAATAAGCCTAACCAACAGCCCCGACAATCTAAGGCGCGAACACGGGACCCGCAAGCTTACCCTTGAGTATGGCAACGGGGAAATTGTATCCCGGGAGTTTCCTCTGGACAACCTGGGCGAAAACGCCTCCTTTCTCAACCTGATTAAAAATGAATACATCCAGTCTATCCACTCTGCTGATGCAAGCCTGGAAGATGTTTTTATCAAAACCACCGGCGAAAGGCTTGTTTAAAGAAAGAGTGGACTGACTTCCAATCAAGCAGCCCGGTGCAAATAGACAAACTATAACCAGACTACCCGAACCTAAACAAAAAAAACATGGAACGTTTTATTTCCCTGCTTCACCTGGATTTTACAATGATTGTACGCAACAGGATTCTCATTGTTGCTGCTGTTATTACGGCTTTGTATGCAGGAATTTTGCAGGTTTTACCGGAGAACAATTTTACAGAAGTCCTTACCATATTGATCTTTACCGACCCGGTGATGCTGGGATTTATGTTTGTGGGCGTAATGGTCTTGTTCGAAAAAAGCGGGAATACATTGCAAGCCATTAGCGTAAGTCCGGTAAGATCAACAGAGTACCTTTGGAGCAAAGCCCTGGTGCTCACCCTTGTTGCACTGGCAGCCGGACTGATAATGGCGGTTGCAGGGGTTGGGAGCAGGTTTCATGCAGGACATCTTGCCGCAGCCATTGTTTCTTCCTCCCTCTTATTTGTTTTTATAGGATTTGTGGGTGTATCCAGGGTGAAAACCTTTAACCAGTATTTCATCATCATTCCACTTTTTATGATACCCGGATTTCTCCCTTTCCTGAATTATTTTGGAATTACCGACACCTGGCTATGGTATTTTATTCCCACCCAGGCAGCTTTGCTTTTGTTTGTTGCCGCGTTCAGTGAAAGTGGCACCGTTGCAACCCGTGAAATAGTTTATGCTTTCATATATTTACCCATAACCATCTGGCTCTCCTACTTATGGGCCCGCAGCAGCTGGAATAAAATACTGGAAAGCTAAATTACATCTGCCGGGAATGACTTTACATAAAAAACGCATTGTAACCAACCCAAATCTTCAGCCATGATTGAAATAGTACGTACAGACTTGAAAAACATACTTCGCGACCCGTCCCTGGTGCTTATTTGCTTTGTGCCCTTCATCATGCTGGCACTATTGTATTTCGGATACCCGGCATTGCTGGCAGTCTGGTCTGATGCGGCTCAGTATTCGGGTCTGGGATTGGCCATGTTTTGTATTACGGGTTCAGTAATGCCGGGCCTTGCCATTGCTTTTGCCATGCTGGACGAAAAAGACCAGCATCTGCAGCAGGTGTTGCAGATTTTGCCAGTTTCCTTCCGCAGGATTACTCTGCTCAGACTAACCACTACCTACCTCTTCGGTTTTCTTTCTGCTTTGCTTATACTCACTTTTTCAGGGATAAAAAATTACTCAATAGCACAAACGCTGCTGCTTTCATTGCTAACAGCAGCCATTGCCCCTTTAATGACGATTATTCCGGCGTTTTATGCTTCCAACAAAATTGAAGGAGCCACCCTGAGCAAACTTTTAAATTTTTTGCTCATCCTCCCCTTGCCGGCCTTTCTTTTCCCGGGTATTTGGGGATGGTTTTTGATGGTGATTCCCTCATGGTGGATTTATTTTGCTTTTGAGAATAGTTCCCTCCCCATAACCTTTGTTCTGGCGGTTGCAGGCGGTTTGATCCTATGCTCCGGACTTACGGCAGTGCTCATCAGGTTGATTTTCAAAAAGCAATAAAGACTCTTAATGGAAAGCAAACAAGTGCATGTTTCTTGCAGAATCCCACCATATTAAGCCGAAAGGACTTAGTTCCTCACTGTACACCTCCGTACACTTTCCTTTCAAAATTGAACAATTCCCCGGCCGTGCTACCTTGCCCAAATAAGACATTTCTATCTGTTTTACAGGTTTTTACACTTATTGGTATGGTTTTGCTGTGTAATAAAGCAAGGAAACAATTGCAGACAAATGCCCGGGGCACAAGCAAAGCCGGTCTGCATGGTAAAAAAGCACTACAATGGAAAAAGATAAAGCCCTTTTGAAAATGGAAGAAGCTTTCCGCAAAAAAGTACAGGGCGACAAAAAAGTGCGGAATGCTTATCTGCTGGTACACTCAGACAAACTCAACATCCACCTGAAGCTGGCAGAAGGGAAGACCGGGATGATGGATGCACACCCCGACCAACCCAACTATATGGCAAGTGTAGGGAAGCTTTTCACCTCCACAATTATTGCCATGCTGTATGAAGAGGGAAAGATTGATTTTTCAGACAGCATTTCCAGGTTTGTAAATTCCGGCATGCTCACACATCTTCACTACTTCAATGGAAAAGACAATTCAAAGTTCATTACGGTAAGTCATCTGCTCAACCATACCTCCGGACTGGGAGATAATTTCTGGCCCCTGCTCGACAGGGTCATTGAATCCCCTGATATGCCGCTGTGTTTCAGAGATGCTATTGAATGGACCAAGACCCATTCCAGGCCCATTGCCGAACCCGGGAAAACATTTCATTATACCGACACCAACTATCACCTCCTTGCCCTGATAGCAGAAAGGGTAACAGGCATGCCTTTCCATGAGATTCTGCGTCGCTATATCTTTGGGCCTCTTGACATGAAGAATTCTTGGATGTTACATCAGTCAATCCCCCTGGAGGAGCCGGAGTTGCCTGTGGCTGATTTTTATCTGCGAAATACGTGTCTGAACAGCAACAGGGCGTACGCCAACATCGACCATGCCGGCGGGGGGGTGGTAGCTACCCTGGAAGATTTGCTGGTATTTTTGCAAGCATTGCAAGGAGGAAAACTCATTAAAAAAGAAACCCTTGGTCTGATGATGAGCGATACCGCGAGGTTTGTCCTGGGCATAGAATACGGCTATGGCATTCACAAGATAAAAACCGTGCCTTTGTTCATGCCCGCTAAATTTAACAGCTGGGGCCATATGGGTGCCACAGGTTCATTTTTATTTTTCCATCCGCAAACAGAATCCTGTATCATGGGAAGCTTCAACGAAGGTTCATGGGAGAAAAAAGCCATCCGGTTTATGCTTTTTGACATAATCCGTCAACTCGCCAGGGTCAACAGTGTAATTTAACCTTCATTACATGTTTTGGTGCGCACAAATAATCCCTATTTTTGCAGCATGAAATTCCGGCGCATCAAACAATAAGCCGAAGACAACAAAACGACCCAACCCAGGCCATGAAGCATCTGTTAAAAATTACCTACCGCCGTCTGACCCGGGAAAAACTTTACACCCTTATTAATATTCTGGGCTTATCGCTGGGCATGGCCAGTGCGTTGCTTATCTTTCTCTTTATCCGTTTCGAAACCACTTACGACACTTACCATAACGAGCACGAACGCATTTACAGGATTGGCAGCGATTTCGGCATACACGGCCAGCAGGAGGGGTATGCAGTTAGCGCAGCTCCTATGGCCCCGAAGCTGGTGGAGGAGTTTGATGAGATAGAATCGTACCTGAGAATTTTCTATATGCGCATCTTTTTTCAGGATCTTGTTTTTCAGCATAAGGGACAAAAAATCACAGAGAAAAGTTTGTATGCTGTGGATTCAACCTTTTTTGATTTTTTTCACCATGTTTTTTTGGAGGGAAAGCCGGAAACAGCACTTTCTGAACCTTTTTCCATGGTGTTGACCCGGAGCATGGCCATGAAATATTTTGGAACAACCGCTCTGAAAGGGAAAAAAGTTGAACTGAAAAATGCAGGTTTTTTCACCATTACTGCGGTAATAGAAGACCCTCCTCTGAACACCCATTTTCAGTTCAATGCCCTTGTGTCTCTATCCACCGTAAAACAGATGCCGGATTTTTTTGCCCAAAACCTTATTCCGGGAATTAGCTGGGAAACCTTTGAAAATACCTTCGGGAGTTTCATCGTATGGTCGTACATCAAAACCGCTGAAAAATTTGATCCTTCTGAGTTTTTGCAAAACCACTGGCCCGCTTTTGATGAAAAGTATCAGTCGGGGCTGATAGGAAATATAAGTGTAACGCCCATTTTTCAACCCATCGCGGGTATTCACCTCGACTCAAACCTGTTGTACGAAATTCATTCAGAGAGCACCATTATACGTCTGATGAACAGACAGATTACCATGGCATTTATCGTGATTGCCCTGTTCTTGCTTATAATTGCAGCCATCAATTACACCAATATTGCCATAGGCCATTTCAACAAAAGGCGAAAAGAGCTGGCAATGCTGAAAGTTTTAGGGAGTTCGGGAAAGTCTTTATTTGCTGGTTTCTTTGCTGAATCTTTTATCACCGCACTTACCGCTTTGGTGCTGTCATTATTCATGCTTGAAATCTTCATACCCCATGCCAACCAGCTTCTCACAGTAAGCCTCAGCCTCAATATTTTACAGGATTTCTATGTTCCGCTCATCATTCTGTTTGTCTTCCTGGTTACAGCTTTTTTGTCGGGAGCATTTCCGGCATTTTACTTTGCCTGGACACCTTCCATACAACTTCTCGAAAGACGTTCAAGACCGGGGAAAAAATCTCTTGTGCTCAAAAAAATCCTCATCACTCTGCAATTTGCCATTGCCACACTGATGATAGTGGGCATGTTTATCATCAATGCACAGTTTAGCTATATGCAAAATATGGACTGGGGGTATAATACACACCATATTGCAGCCATTGAGCTCAAAGACAGAGAGATAAAATCAGGTTATACCCTGCTGGACAGTCTGCTGAAGAAGAATCCGCTGGTAAAACAAACGGCCAAAACCAATTATGTTTTTTCCACTTTTCCCATCAAAAATTCAACTTTGTTTCATACCGAATCAGGAGAGGTATACAGATCCTATTATACCGTGAATACAAGCCGTGAATATCTTGATCTGATGGGTGTGAAAACGGAAGGCACAAACCTTTCCGAAGAGCTCTTTGACAGTGGACAGGGGGTTTTTGTTAACCAAATGCTTTCAGATTCGGTGGGATTTACTGAACCTACAGGAGGCCGAATCACCACCCATTTTCAATTTCTTGACGGAAAACTGCGCACCAACAGACAAATTGCAGGAGTGCTGAATAACTTTCATTACCTGCTGCTCAACACCCCGGTTGATCCCCTGGTGGTCCTACCCATGAGAGGGTCCGGGGCCGATTATCTGGCTGTTGAGTTCACCCCCGGAGATAAATCACAACAGGAGGAAGCCATCCTTAATGCATGGAGCTTGTTCGATCCGGGCACCTCCCCTGACTTCTTCTTCATTGAAGACAACATTGAAGCCTTTTATGCTCATCAACGAAATATAGCTTCTTTTTTTGGGTATTTTGCCTGGGTGGCAGTTTTTATTGCCTTCCTGGGAGTGTATGGCGTTACAGCCTATAACATTACCCAGCGAAAAACCGAGATAGGCATACGGAAAGTAATGGGAGCAGGAGCCGGAGATATTATGTTCATGCTGATCAAAGACTATTTTGCACTTTTTATCCTGGGGTTCATACTGGGAGCAGGGCTGAGCTGGTTGTTGCTCAAAAACTGGCTTGAAACTTACGCTTATGCTACCCCTTTCTATGCATGGCATTTTGTCGGGGCATTCCATTTTGTAGCATTAACCGTTTTTGCTGCTATAGGGCTGCATATTTACAAAATCCAGTCATTCAATCCTTCTGTCACCCTCAGGCAGGAATAAAAACCATTAAGGTTTGTGGGGTTGTATCCCGTTTTTCATGGCACGCCTGAAAACTCAACCCTTTTTTGTCATAGGGCGTGGCCTGCCCAGATATCCGTCGTGAAAATATTTGCGCAGAAACACCATCACATTTCCGCTGATGATTTTTTCAGAAAGTTCTTCAGGATCCAACCCATACATCAGTTTCTTAACATTATCGCGGCTCAGCCCTATCTCCCGCAGTTCGAAAGGGCGGTGAAAAAACTGCGTGATGTGAGTAGCAATGGGCGAAAGATTTTCGTACCGTGAATAGGGATACAAAGGTTCAATCACCCCATCCATATCGGTCCCCAGGCAAATACAATCCCAGGCGCTTTTGTTGCCTACCGCTCTGACAAAATGAAGGATATTGCTCATCACGAGCTTTACGGCTTCATCCCTGACCCTGTCAGTATTTCCGGAGCGCTGCGCATCTTTAAGCGCACCTTTGGCCAGTCCTCCGGGCAACCTTCCGCCATGAAGCACTATCCCCGCCAACCCTCCCGAACGGGCTATGATGCGTGCCTCCTCATCGCTCATATTGATGGCCTGTTTGCTGAGATAGTTCCTTTTCCATCGTGAAATACTGTCGGGACGACTTGACTGCTGCAGGGTAGCGTAACCGCTCATGGCAGCATGGCTGCAAATCACCGGCAGCTCCTCTCCTTTCGACCAGTATTTTTCCTGCAGCATGGCGAAGAATTCCATCCTGGCTTTCACGCTCATGTGCTTCACATCGGGCAACACCCTGCGTCCATTGGTCTTGCATAGCAACAATTCCATCACATCAATTCCCAACCGGCTGAAGCCCTCATTCATTCCATTGCGCTGATCCAACAAATCATCCATGCCTGGCTTGATAGTAGTTCCCGAGGCAAAACTTTTGGCATGCCCGGCAAGCAGATTGCTAAAGTGATGGCAGAAAGTTATAAAGAGCGGGGAGTGCCTTCCATTGTTCCAGTGCTTCATATGGGTAATATGGCTTTCAAAGTGGGGCATCAACCGGTTGTAAATCTCCAGCTTATTTGCATCTGCAATGTTTCGTAAAAAATCCTGATGTTCATGGTAATTGCCTAGCGAATGGGCTCCTTCAATGGTAAGCACCGTGGAAACCACACGGTCCTTTTTCAGGTTTTCTTCAAATTCCTGGTAATCCCCTGCTATGACCATTCTGTTATCCCGGGCCTGCTCCACAAGAAATGCATATTCATCCAGCAGCTCCTCGGAGTAGTAGTCGATGCCTTGTTGTTTCTTTATCCGGTTGAAAACCTTCAGCACTTTTTCCAGATCAAACCCGGTGATACACGCGGCCAGGTCCGGCATGTGGCGGGTGCGCAAAATAAGCCGGATGATAATATGGTTGCGTTTGGGGTCAAAGAAGTTCCGCTCTACAGGCCCCATGGCAAGGAAAACTCCCTTCACATTGCCGGCAAGAGCCTGATCCAGGTTGGATTGTGATCTTTTTTTGGTATTGCTGATGGCCCCTTTCAACAGAGAGTTGAGATTGTCGCAGCGTGGGGATTGGGTAAAGGATTTCCAGATTCCTTTCTCTTTTCTTTCAGCCTCGCTGGCATTCAGAGGCTTCAATTGCGGATGGGCATGAATATCAATGATAGCGTTCATAAGATCTGGCGTTAAATTACTGACTGAGGTGAAAAGCAGCTTTTTTCCGGAGGGGGGAGGAAATTCCGGGTTGTTAGCCAATAATACAAATCAAACCTTTAAGTTAATGCTTTTTTTTCACAAGATAAAATTTGCAATGATATCAAGAACCATAAAAACTACTTAAACCAAACGCCCCCTGACCAGCAAGATACATTTCAAAGCGCTAATGACCATCCTATCGCAGCGCAAAAACTACTTCTGCCATTTTAACCCGGGGTGTCGAACCATAGCCTTGCGGCTATGCTCCTTTGTCCCGGGCTTTGTTGTGAGAGCCTTTCAGGCTCCTTTTAAAGGCAGATTGCCGGGAAATTCCATTTTGGCAGGCACATGCCTCAAAAGACTGAAAGCCTTATTCATCAGAGCCCGGGGCACGGCCCCGGGTAAAAAGAAAGCATTGAAAACTGCGCTGAGCAGGATTTTCAAAATATGGTAATATGTTACCGACAGCGCAATTGCAGCAATTAATATTTCACATCACACTTTCTTAATACCTTTGTCAATAGTTCGCACAAAAAAAAACATCATGTCCGCACTGCAACAAATCAAAACAGCCCTGCTTTCCAAAGCTGATCAAAAGAAAAAAGCCGGGGAACTGGAAAAGTTTTTTCAGGCTTATCCGGGAGGATACGGAGAAGGAGATACTTTCCTGGGAGTAAGAGTACCCGACCAGCGGGCCATTGCCAGACAATTTTTCAAAGAAATATCACTGGAAGAAACAGCCCGCTTGTTGCAGGAGAATATCCATGAACACCGGCTGACGGGAGTCTTCATCCTGGTGCTTAAATATGAGAAAGCCAAAAGCGAAGAAGATAAAAAAGCAGTGGTGGATACCTACCTGCAAAACATTGCCGGTATCAACAACTGGGATTTGGTAGATTCCTCCTCCTACAAAATCCTGGGCCCCTGGTTGCTGGACAATGACAAGAGCCTGCTTTATGAATACGCAAACTCCGGCCTGCTATGGCTGCAGCGCATTGCCATGATTACCACCATGCATTTTATCCGCCATAAACAATACGATGATGCCCTGCGACTGGCAGAAGTGCTGCTGCAACATCCCCACGACCTGATGCACAAAGCTGTGGGCTGGATGTTGCGCGAAATCGGAAACCGTGATTATCCAACCGAATACAACTTTCTGCTAAAGCATTACCACGAGATGCCCCGCACAGCCCTGCGCTATGCCATCGAGAAATTTGACGAGCCGGTAAGACAGGGTTTTCTGAAAGGAAAAATTTAAACCCTCAAAATTATAAATCCATACCCCGAACGGGTTAACGCAAAAATTGGCATAGCGTTACGTCCAGCACACTTGCATCCGTCTTAAAAAGAGGAAGCAACAGAGGTATTGCACAAAGTTATGCATCTCCTGAAAAACCCTTTAACTACGCTGCATCCTAAACACTCTTTTAAACGTTAAAGATTTCACAACACTGTAGAGGTCTCGTTTTAAACCCTTAAATTTGCACACTGTAATATTTTCACTTTGTAAATAATGTCAGATACATATAACACAACCGAAGCACCCTTCTGCCAGATAAAAAAAAGCTGGAGGAGACTCCAGAAACTGGATCAGCAATTACGCAAACAGGCCGATATATCGCTGGATGAAGCAATTGTATTGTGCTGTTTGTCACAACGTTGTAAATGCCAGGGCAATGTTGCCGAAGAAACCGGCCTGACCACTACCCAGGCATCCAGGGTATTGAGCAGACTGGAAGATAAGCGGCTTATTGAACGAAGCATCGATGCTGCCGATAAGCGGAAAATGATTTTTACCCATACGCCATCCGGCCGGCAAACCCTCGAAAATATCACCCCTCTCGGGGTCAAACATATTACATTGTAATTTTTTTCACAACCATTATACAATTATCTTTATATGAATATACTTATCATTGGTGGAGTGGCAGGTGGAGCCACTACCGCTGCACGACTCAGAAGAAACGATGAAAAAGCCAATATTATCATGGTGGAACGGGGAGAGCATATCAGTTATGCCAACTGTGGTCTTCCTTACTATATCGGTGGCACCATAGCCGAACGCGAAAGTCTTTTCGTGCAAACCCCTGAAGCTTTTTCCCAGCGATTCAACATAGATGTGAGGGTACTGCAGGAAGTGGTTTCCATTGCACCCGATACCAAAACGGTAAAAATCAAAAAGATGGCTACCGGAGAAGTCTATGAAGAAAGCTACGACAAACTGGTGCTTTCCCCGGGAGCAGAACCGGTGCGCCCCAACCTGCCGGGAATTGATTCAGAAGGAATTTTCACCCTGCGCAATGTGGCCGACACCGACCGCATCAAAACCTATATTGAAGAGCATAAAATCAAAAGAGCCATCGTGGTGGGGGCAGGATTTATCGGGCTGGAAATGGCCGAGAACCTCCATAAGCTGGGCATCTTTGTTTCCATCGTGGAAATGGCCGAACAGGTCATGACCCCGCTGGACTACAGCATGGCATCACTGGTACACCAGCACCTGAAAACCAAAAACGTCGAGTTTTTCCTCAAAGCCGGTGTTACATCTTTCCGTAAAGAAAACGGAGGAATCGCTGTAACCCTGCAGAGCGGGCGAGTTCTGCAAAGTGACATGGTAATCCTTTCCATTGGTGTAAGGGCCGACAGCCACCTGGCCAAAAATGCCGGGCTGGAGCTGGGCAAAACCGGTGGCATCAAGGTTAATGCGCATTTGCAAACTTCTCATCCCGACATTTACGCCGTAGGCGATGCCATCGAATACCCCAACCCCATCACCAACATCCCCCAGATAACCTATCTCGCAGGTCCAGCCAACAAGCAGGGACGCATTTGCGCCGACAACATTGTCCGCGACAACCAGCACAAATACCAGGGATCTATCAACACGGCCATTGCCAAAGTTTTTGACATCACCGTGGCCTCCTCCGGTGTTTCTGGCAGGACACTGCGCACCAACAATATTCCCTACACCTCTTCCATTACCCACTCCGGTTCGCATGCAGGATATTACCCGGGTGCCATCCCCATGAGTATCAAAATCGTGTTCCATCCCGAAACAGGAAAACTCTACGGAGCGCAAATTGTAGGATACGATGGCGTGGACAAGCGCATCGACCTGCTGGCCACCGTAATCAAACATGGAGGCACCATCTATGACTTAACCGAGATAGAACACGCTTATGCTCCCCCCTACTCTTCTGCCAAGGACCCTGTAAACATTGCAGGTTTTGCAGCAGAAAATATCATCACCGGCAGGGTAAAATCGTGCTCCTGGCGTGAGATAGAAAAAACAAACAGCAAAGACACCCTCTTGCTCGATGTTCGTACAACGGACGAATTTGCTTTGGGAACCATTCACAATGCAGTAAATATTCCCATTGACGAACTCCGAGAACGGATGAGCGAAGTGCCCCACGACAAGCGGGTGATTGTATTCTGCGGCGTGGGATTGAGAGGGTATGTGGCATGCCGTATCCTCAGCCAGCAGGGGTTTAACAACGTGGAAAACCTCAGCGGTGGAATCAAAACCTGGGAGTTTGCCATCCAGAAACAAAGCAACGAAGATATTTATGAGAAGGATTATGTAGGACTGGATGACAACATTTACCAGAGCAAAGCCATTGAAAAACATCCTGTAGCAGAACAATTTGCCTCCCTGCAAGTCGATGCCTGTGGCCTGCAATGCCCCGGTCCTATTCTCAAACTGAAAAACAGTGTTGCCGATGCACAACCCGGCCAGGTAATAGAAATGAAAGCTACCGACCCTGCCTTTGAATCTGACGTGAAAGCCTGGGCCAACATGACCGGAAACAAACTGCTCGAAGTATCGCAGGCTGCAGGTGTAATAACGGCACGGCTGCAGAAAGGCTCATCATCTGCCAAACCCTCTATGGCAGGCAAATCAGCCGATAACAAAACCATGGTGGTTTTCAGCGATGACCTCGACAAAGCCCTGGCCACTTTTATTATTGCCAACGGCGCCGCATCAACCGGAAAAAAGGTGTCTCTGTTTTTCACCTTCTGGGGTCTTAACATGCTGAAAAAGAGCAGAAAACCGGCTGTCAATAAGGATTTTATGTCGCGTATGTTCGATATAATGTTACCCAAAAACAGCAAAGGGCTGAAACTTTCCAAACTCAACATGATGGGGATGGGCGGCAGCATGATGCGCAACATCATGAAAAAGAAAAACATCGATTCGCTGGAATCGCTTATCGCCCAGGCACAGGAAAACGGTATTGAGTTTATTGCCTGCACCATGTCAATGGATGTGATGGGCATTAAAAAAGAGGAACTCATTGACGGGGTGCAATTCGGTGGTGTAGCCACCTACCTGGAACGTACCGAAGAAGCCAATTTGAACCTGTTTATCTGATTTTGGGAGGAGGAAGCTGGAAGCTTGAAGCTGGAAGGATTGGAGGCTGGAGACGGGAGAAAGAAGACGGGAATTGTGAGCAGGAAGTTGAAGGTGGAACCCGAACCGGGCCAGAGGCGGGCTCAGCAAAGCCAAATCCTGCAAATGCCGATGCCTGAAAGGGAGAATAAGTCAATGACCCAAAAAATCATCCTGTGATTTTTAACAACTGCGGCTTTGCGGCTTTGCGAGAGGAAAAAGACGGGACAGTAGTGAGTAGTGACCAGAGACTAGTGACAGAAGCCCGAAGGTGAAAGATGAAAAGAATCAGAAACAAATTGCGTATATTTGATGATTTAAAATTATTGCCCAATGAAGCATCATCTGTATACCCGTCTGGTTCCGTTAGTGGCTTTCACCCTGGCCATGGCTTCCTGCAACACGCTGAAAGAGAGTGCTGATCCGCGATATGCGGCAACCTACCTGAGTTATCCCAACGGAATGGCCGATATACGGCTGGAACTCAAAGAAAACGCACGCTTTGAATACCAAATGAACATCTTCCCTGAGCCGGACAATGCAGAAGGCGATACCGTGCCCGAGCAGTTTACCTTCAAAGGGAGATGGGGCAACACAGATGATAATTACATCCTGCGCTTCCGCCGACGCAAAAAACCCGACCTCTATGCCCTGGCCAACCCGGGCTACGAACCCTCTACAGAAGTGGTAGTTACCGATGAACGCACCCTGCGATTTCCATTGTATGACGAAGAAGTGGTGATTTGGGGGGTAAAGTGTTTTAGGGAGAAGAGTGAGTAGAGAGCTGGAAGCTCGAAGGTCGAAGCTGGAAGTTGAGGGTCTATCTTTGGCCCGAACCGGGCCAGAGGCGGGCTCAGCCAAGCTAAATCCCGCGACCAGAGGAATACAGGGCGCGAAGGTCTGATAACTGATAAGGAATCACTGATAACTAGTAACTTCCAACTATTTACGCACTACTCTTTTCACTTTAAACTTTTCACTCTTATCTTTTCACTAATTTTTCGTATCTTTGCACCTGCAAACAAACCCGGATAAAGGGGCTGATCTGGATTAGACAGCAAGTTTAGTGGGATTGTAAGCATGCCGAGTGTTGTGAATATAGCTCGTAAATCCTAATTCTCACGCCTTATAAACGGCAACGATCACAATTACGCAATGGCGGCTTAATATCAGATATTAACCGTTTGCTGTTTCCAGGGAAGCGACGTCCGTTAGCGTCCCTTCGGAAGCATCGACAAAATACGGAATAAGGCAGGTAAAGCTTCGGTGCCTGTTCGAAAAACAAAGAAGCTCAGGCTGAGGATAGGGCCGCCTTTTCCCGGTCCAAGGCTGAAATCCCAACTAAAGGATAAGCATGTAGAAAGCACTTTTGCTGCTTGTTTGGACGAGGGTTCGAACCCCTCCAGCTCCACAACCCTAAAACCTCCGCCGATAGAATCAGCGGAGGTTTTTTTATTGCCCTGAATAACCCATCCTACCGCACCTCCAAATGGCTATAAAAACATCTCTTATTAGCAAAACACAAAGATATTTTTCGTTTTTCACAGAAGAGGGATTACAAAACTCCTTTCACTAGCTGCATCTTTACAAAATCTTTACATCTCATTACTTACTTTTGCAATAAAAACGGTGAGCATTTTCAGGAAAAGAAAATACAGCATGCGACGGCAGTACCTCATAAGCATTTCGCTTACGTTGCTGGTATCACTTTTTTGTTTTTTCACCGTCGACCTCATAGGTTACCAGGCAGTAGCGCTTATATTGCTGCTGGTGGTTTCGCTTACAGCCATTCTTTTCGACATTTTCCCGGTGCTGGTGGCTGCCTTTTTAAGTGCCTTTATCTGGAATTTCTTCTTTATCCCCCCTACCCTCACCTTTTATATTGGTACTCCTGAGGACGCCTTGTTGTTTTTGATGTATTTCGTCATTGCGCTGATCAACGCAGTTTTGACACACAAGATCCGTGAATTTGAAAGGGTTGAGCGTGACAAAGTGGAAAAGGGGAAAATCATCAAGCTATACAACACCTTGCTTAATTGCCTGTCGCATGAACTGCGGACGCCCATTTCTACCATTATTGGATCAGTGGATACCATCAGGAATAACGAAAACAGGATTACGGAAGAAAACAGAAAAGAACTTTACAATGAAATTGCCATTGCAGGCTTCCGTCTCAACCGGCAGGTAGAAAATCTGTTGAGCATGAGCCGGCTGGAGGCGGGAATTTTGCAGCCCAAACTGGACTGGTGCGATATTAACGAACTCACCTTTGAAGTGATTCGGCAAAATCAGGAAGATGCCACCCGTCATGAAGTGGTTTTTGAGCCCAATGAGCAATTGCCACTTTTCAAAACAGACAGACTGTTTATAGAACAAATCATGCAGAATTTGTTGCACAATGCACTGCACCACACTCCTGACGGCACCCTTGTTAAGCTTGAAGCAATGCTGCAAAGCAAGGGTTTTCTCGTAATCATTTCCGATAACGGCAAGGGCTTTACAGAAGAGGAGAAGGCACTGGTGTTTGACAAATTTTACCGGTTGAAACAATCGCAAACGGGAGGAACCGGATTAGGCCTGTCAATTGCCAAAGGATTTGCAGAAGCCCTGGGCGGCAATATACTGCTAACAGATAATCCCTCTGGGGGAGCAAAGTTTTCTATTTATATTCCCGCGGCATCAGCCCCTATCAAACACACAGAAAATGAACAAAGCTGAGATACTGATAATCGATGACGAGCCTCAAATCAGGAAATTGCTTCAAATCAACCTGGAAAGCAATGATTACAAGGTAATTCAGGCAGGCACAGGCAAAGAAGGCCTGATGTTGTCGGCCAGTCATCCGCCGGATTTGATCCTGCTGGATATCGGTTTGCCCGACATGTCGGGGCACAAAGTCCTGGAGCAATTGCGTCAGTGGTACAACAAACCTGTTATTATCCTTTCGGTGCAGGATGATGAAAGCAGCATTGTTTCAGCATTGGACAACGGGGCCACGGATTATCTTACCAAACCTTTCCGAACAGGTGAATTACTGGCTCGGATTCGCCTGGCGCTGCGCAACAGCCAGAACATTCAAAACCATTCATCAATTGTTTGCGGTGATATTGAAATGGACTTCATTGCCCGTACGGTAAAAAAACATGACAACGAAATTAAACTTACCTCTACCGAATACAACCTGCTGGCATTGTTTGTAAAAAACGCTGGCAGGGTGTTAACCCACCAATACATCTTAAAGGAGGTATGGGGCTATGGCTACCAGTCAGAAACGCAATACCTGCGCGTATTTGTCAACACGCTAAGAAAGAAAATGGAAGAAAACCCCAACAACCCTGTCCATATCATCACCGAAAGTGGTGTTGGATATCGCTTCCGGTAATCTTTATAAAATCTTTATGCAATAGTGCAAAACCTTGATTATTTCCATATCTGTTACGCCTGAACTTTGCCCCCTTAAATAAAACCGTGAATAAAAATGTCGCCTGACAATAAAATCCGGGTCTATTTTATGGCAAATTTTACCGGCACCGCTGCATGAACATTAAATACATACTCAACCTTGAGGGGAAAATATTGATCATTCTTTCCCTTTTCATGCTGACCATATTCCCCTGGGTGTTTTACTGGCACGAAACCCAATTGATAAAACCCCTGCTGGTTTCTTTCCTGTTACCATTAGGTTGCGGACTATTTCTTCTTTACAAAACACGTTATGCAGAAAAACGCTTCCAAATAAAAGAAGCCTATTTCCTGGTTTCTGCGGCCTGGCTTACCATGGGTATCATTGGCAGTTTACCTTTGTACCTCAGTGGAGCCATTCCCTCTTTTACCGATGCGGTTTTTGAATCTGTTTCCGGTTTTACTACCACAGGTTCTTCCATCCTTACCGATATAGAGTCCCTTCCCAAATCCATTCTCTACTGGCGTAGCTTATCGCACTGGATTGGGGGGATGGGAATTATTGTTTTGGTAGTTGCCATTATGCCCCAGTTAAATATCGCGGGCTATCAGCTTTTATCAGCTGAGATGTCCGGAGGGATCAACTATGAAAAAATTAAACCCAGGACAAAAGATGTGGCCCGGCGGTTGTGGATGATATATTTTGCCATTACTGTAGCAGTGGTAGTGTTGCTTATGGCCGGGGGGCTGGATTTTTATGAAAGCTTATGCCATTCATTCGGAACGGTAGCCACCGGAGGATTTAGCACCAAAAACGACAGCATCGGAGGGTATTCACCTTATATTCAATATGTGATTACTTTGTTTATGATTATTTCCGGCATTAATTTCACGGTGCTCTATTTTGGTTTCAAGGGAAATTTCAAACGGGTACTTATCGACACGGAACTCAAAGCTTACCTTGGCATTATTCTCACCGTTGGAGTGACCATTTCCTTCATCCTTTGGTCCAAACACAACTTATCTCCCGAACAGGCTTTCAGAGATTCATTTTTCCAGGTTGTTTCCATCATAACAGCTACAGGTTTTGCTACGGCAGATTATCTTCAATGGGTGGATTATGCATGGTTTCTGATTTTTTTGCTCATGTTTGTGGGTGCATGTGTTGGCTCCACGGGAGGAGGAATAAAAATAATCCGCCATGTAGTAGCCTGGAAGTTTATCAAAAGAAGCTTCTTGTCATTGCTACATCCTCAGATTGTAAAACACATTCGTGTAAATGGCACCATGATACCCGATGACAAAGCTGTTTCAGTAATTGCATTTATCGCACTGTATATTATTATTGTTGCCTTCAGTTCTGTATTTATGGCCGCTCTCGGGCTGGACGTTCAGACAGCAACAGGCTCTGTGCTTGCCACCATCGGAGGCATCGGGCCGGGCATCGGTGAGGTTGGACCCGCAGGAAATTTTTCGCAAATACCCGATATCGGAAAAATTTATCTTTCCTTTATCATGATACTGGGCAGACTTGAAATTTTAACTTTTTTGGTCGTTTTCACACCGGGGTTCTGGAAGGTGTGAGGATGGTGATGTAAAAAGCTTAACAGATTGCAGTATCTGCTTTTTGCCTTGTATTTTTTCCTTTTATTGGCTACCAAAGGCCCGGGATTGTTTCTGATAAAAAAACTGACTCAAAAGGCAAAAATTCGAATTTTTTCTTATTTTTACAAAAAAAATAAAAGACGTACATTTTTATTTATTGGCAATTAAATCCTAAAAAGGGAGAATCATGAAAAATCAGATTACCCTTCTATTTTGCCTTATGGCCTGCATGTGCCAGATAGCAGCAAATGCCCAATCAACAGAACCTGCCTTGCCTGCCGATACTCTGCCTGTAAGCGAATTGCAAATCAACCCTGAAGTCCTCGCGAACATTTCTCCCGTGCAACTCCGGTTTGGGCAACAGGGCATGATCAAAGATTTTCCTGTTGCCACGGATTTTGGGTTGGGAGAAACTTTTTCTCTTTTGTTTCAACTTCCTGTACCGGAAACAATTGAACTCAGAATGGAAGTCACCACTCATGTGTACGATTCCAGGATTTATTACCCAATAATCCTCAAACTCACCGATAAATTTGAGGTACAGGAGATAATTACCCCCACCCTGGAAATCGAAGGCACCGGCCTTGATAATATGGAGCATACCCAACACATTGCCTACGACAAGACAACCCGTTACATCCTCTTAACGACAGACCCATCGCTTGTTGGCCAAAACATATACCATTCTTATGAAATAACAACAAGCAGAGCAGTATACACTCCCACCGTTCCTATAATTGTTCCCTCCGGAAAAAAGCCTGCCATTGCCCGGATTACATTCACTGCCGCCCCCCGTATATCTGTCAAAGTAGCCCCCTCAGGCAATGCTGAAATATTCCGAAGACAAACCGGGGTATATTTTGGGTTAGGTGCGCTGTTCGGAGGGGAGAAGGTGGCCAACAACCCCAGCGGTGACGATTATCGTGCCGGAGGGGGTGCCGCTCTTTCTTTTGGAATAAGTCAGGCACTGGGTTATTCCAATGTAGGATTCAGAGCAGGAATAGGTCTTCGCTACCAGGGCAGCTATGATGGGGATGCCCTATCCAGAGGCCTTTTCACCGAAATGCTGATTACCTTTCAAACAAAAGAGCTTACTTTTGCCGGAGGAGGTCATTTGGAAACATCCAATTTTATCAGGGCTAATGATGGAAAGGAAACTCACTTTAAAAATGTTTTAGGAAGTAAAATTCTGGTGGAATATCGTTTTGACGACAGTCTGAATATGGGATTCGAATTCCTTCCATTTAATTTCGTAACGGAGAAAAATGTACCTTTTAAAGGAAACAGAATTG
>JAABSE010000062.1 GCA_011390575.1 Sphingobacteriia bacterium | reverse complement strand
CATGTGCATATCCACCTGCCCAACAGGTGCCATCACCGAGAATGTACCTTTCAAGGCAGGCCCCCTGGCTACGGAAAGTTTCAAATCCGTTTGCAACTTCTGCTCTATTGGTTGTGAAACAGAATACCACCACAAGGCAGGATTTGTAACGCGTGTAACCGGTTCCAACGGCTTGATCAACAAAGATGGGAACATTTGCAAACTCCCCAGGTTTGGATACTCATACCTGCAGGATAAAACCAGGATTACCCAACCCATGCTCAGGGAGAACGGCAGCTTTCAACCCATTTCCTTCAAAAAGGCTTATGAGATCATCCTGAAAAGAGTAAAAGCCGTTCAACCCGACGAAAACGCATTTTTCGCCGGGGCCAGGCTATCGAATGAAGAGATTTACCTCATTCAGAAAATGGCCCGGGCTGGTGCCGGCACCAACAATATTGCCAGCTTCCACTACCTGGAAAGAGGTGGTGGCTACAGGCTCAATGCGGAAGAAAATGTTCCTTTCGACCAGCTGGCCAAAGCAGGCAGAATCTACCTGCTGGGAAGTGAAATCAACGAAGAAAACGGAGTGGCTGGTTTCTGGGTGTATAACAATTGTTTCAACCACAACATACCCCTGACACTTATTACCAACAGGGAGCATAGTTCCATGCGACATAAAGCCGACGAGGAGTTAAGAGTCACTTCTTACTATCATTTTGTAAAGGCGGCTATCCACTACCTTCTCAGCCACGGGCTGGAAAATGGCGTGTATGTAAAAGATCATTGCACCCATTTCGAAGCTTACAAAGAACAGGTACTGGCTGAGGATTATGACACGCTTCTAAAAGAAAGTGGTTGTAATGCAGAAACCCTTGCTGCCTTTGCTTTTGAATACAACCTGGAAGAGCATTCGGTGATTGTTTTTGCCGAAAAGAACCTGTCATCTGCCACCTGTACCGAAATCCGAAACCTGGCGTTGATAACCGGCAAAGTCGGAAAAACCGCTTCAGGTCTTATGGCCCTCAAGGAAAAGAACAATGCACAGGGAATACTGGACATGGGAGGGTGCGCTGCGCTGGCACCCGGCACTTATAATTACGCAGACGATACGGTGCATTCTCTCTTGAAGGAGGCATGGGAAAAAGACAACCTGCCACAAGCAATAACAGAAAGCCCGATGGAGCTTCTTGAAAAAGGTAAAATCAAAAATATTTTTATTTTTGGCGAAGACCCTTCCGGAACAGCCATCGACAAGGAACAGGTTCTGAAATGGTTCAACAAAATATCCTTCAAAGTAGTACAGGAATATTTTATGAGCGATACTGCTCTGGAAGCTGACCTTATTTTACCCGCTACCCTACCCTTCGAAACCGGCGGAAGTTTTACCAATACGCAGAAATTTATTCAGCAATTTGGAAAAACTTTTGAAGGCCCGGTAGCGCAAACCGGTTTTGACCAGTTAATGGCATTACACAAATTACTGGGTCTGAAAACAGACTTTTCAACACCGGCAGATGTGATGATGGAAGTTGCTGGTATTTTCCAAAAATTGCCGGAAAAGCCCTCTGGTCGGGCACTGAATTTCACATCACAGGATAATGAAATCAGTTTGTTTGCGCACGGATGTGATTACCTGCAGAAAAGAGTGATTGATTAACCCAAAAAAGAAAAACCATGGAAAAATTCAAAAACATAGACGAAGTGCTTGTTTTCGCTATGAAATCAGAGCAGGAAGCGGTAGATTTTTACAATCAACTTGCCAACCAGATGCAAAACCAGGAAATGAAAGAGACTTTTCTGCAATTTGCCCGGGAGGAGGTGGCCCACAAAGCAAGGCTGCAAAAGATTAAAGACGAAAGACTTTTTGACTTGTCGGACGAAAAGGTGCAGGATCTTTCAATATCGGACTATGTGGTAAATGTTAAGCCCAGCCCCGATATGAAATATGATGAGGCATTGGTATTGGCCATGAAAAAGGAAAAGGCTGCGTTTAAGTTATACACCAACCTGGCCAAACGGACCGAAAATCCAGAGATTAAAGCCGTATTCAACAACCTGGCCATCGAAGAATCCAAACACAAACTACGTTTCGAACTGGAGTATGATGAGTTTGTGATGCGGGAAAACTGAAAGTGTCAGTTGAAATATCAGCAGAAAAAGCAAGAGGCCGGAATTTCCGGCCTCTTACACTTTACGGTATCAAAACAATACCTTAAATACACCAATACAATCATTCACCAAAACAATAATTAATCTAATCTTATTATAGAATGCCCACAGGGCAAATTTGTTCAACCGGCGCAAAAATATTACCGTGTTTTAATAGAACAGCCAATGGCCCGGGTTACTGATGGATCCGGAGTTCTTCCTTTCTTAACGGCATGGATAGCATTGGCCAGAAATTTTTCCTCTACCTGTGAAGCGTCCCGATGGTTATCGTCAATAGCACCAATGTATGCTACTCTCAAATCATTTCCATCTCTTTTGAGCAGAAATACATGAGGGGTACGGGTGGCCCCGAACTTAGGATAAACCGTCTGATCAGCATCGATAACATAAGGGAAGGGGAAATTTTTTTCTTCTGCACGGACTTTCATCAATGAATAAGAATCCTGAGGTTGTGCAATGGTATCATTGGGATTGATGGCAATTACCGGAAATCCCTGGGGAGCAAACTCATTGTGCAATTCAATCATCCGGTCTTCGTAGGCCACCACATACGGGCAGTGATTACAGGAAAATATAACAACAAATCCTTCTGTATCGGGATAATCAGCCATAGATACATATTTTCCATCCACATTCAGCAGTTTGAAGTCTTCCACTTTATCGCCAACCTCGTATCCCTGGGCAAAAGTTGTGGCAACAAAAAACAGGGCACTAAGAAATACAAACATTTTTTTCATAATCATAAGGTTTTAGGTTTAGGTTTAATTCGATTTATTTCAAAAGGGGTAAAACAATTTCTTCCAGTTCGTCAAAGGTCAATTCACGGGCATAAAACTCACGGAAATCCTGGTTATAAATCAAGGTGGCAGGAATGGCACCCGTCCAGTCTTCATCTACCAATGGAATCCATCGGTTGGCGCGGGTATCATCAAGCAGCACTACCTGACCTTTCATGTCCATTCTATCAATAAAAGGGATAACGCGGGTTTCGAGCTGATTGGGAAAATCCAGGCTTACAAACAATAATTTTACTTTATCGGTCTTATATTTGGCGTAGAGTTTTTCAAAATCAGGAATCTCTTTCACACAGGGAGCACACCAGGTAGCCCAGAAATTGACAACATACAATGAATCACTTTCTCTTTCGAGCCAATGACTGAATTCGTCAAAATTATAGACTTTAATGTCATCACTATCATTGGCTAAGGCAGAGAGATAACCGGGATACGCAAGTGTCAGAAAAAAAATTAACCAGAGTTTTTTCATGCGAGTGTTTTAAGAATTGAGATTAAAAAATAATCCTTATTTTTTGCTTATAGAAGGCAAAACATAATGTAAACAATCGTTTTTGCCTAAGGTTTAAATAGGCTTTCACATTGTTGATTTTTAACTATCCCGGACTTATATCACAAAAAAGGCCCCGGAGTATCTCCGGAGCCTTCAAATCATATTCTAAAACAGGATTTATTTGGCAAAAGCGACGGCTCTTGTTTCCCTGATGACAGTAATCTTAATCTGTCCGGGATAGGTCATCTCTGTTTGAATTTTCTTGGATAAATCATAGGAAATTTGTTCTGCTTCCTTGTCGGTAATTTTTTCGCTACCTACGATTACCCTGAGTTCACGACCTGCCTGTATGGCGTATGTTTTCACAACACCGGGATAAGACAGTGCAAGTTCTTCAAGGTCATTGAGGCGCTTGATATAGGCTTCCACCACTTCGCGGCGGGCGCCGGGCCGTGCACCGGAAATGGCGTCGCACACCTGGATAATCGGAGAAATGAGATTGTCCATTTCCACCTCTTCGTGGTGAGAACCAATGGCATTGCAAACTTCAGGGTTTTCCTTGTATTTCTCTGCCAGTTTCATACCCAGGATGGCGTGTGGCAAATCGGGTTCGTTGTCAGGTACTTTTCCAATATCGTGCAGCAGAGCAGCCCTCTTGGCAATTTTGGGATTGAGCCCCAGTTCGGAAGCCATGGTAGCAGCCAGATTGGCAACTTCTTTGGAGTGTTGCAGCAGGTTTTGTCCATAGGAGGAGCGATATTTCATCTTACCAACCAGGCGAACCAGCTCATGATGCATTCCGTGAATACCCAAATCAATGGTAGTACGCTTTCCTATCTCAAGAATTTCCTGATCAATCTGCTTTTTGGTTTTAGCAACTACCTCTTCAATACGAGCCGGATGAATTCGGCCGTCGGTCACCAGCTTGTGCAGTGAGAGACGGGCAATTTCGCGTCTTACCGGATCAAATCCGCTGAGGATAATGGCTTCAGGGGTATCATCGACGATAATCTCTATACCGGTGGCAGCTTCAAGGGCCCTGATATTTCTTCCTTCACGTCCGATAACACGTCCTTTAATTTCATCGTTTTCAATGGGGAAAACAGAAACGGAGTTTTCGATGGCCACCTCGGTAGCGGTGCGCTGTATAGACTGTACTACAATCTTGCGGGCCTCTTTCACAGCAGTGAGACGGGCCTCCTCCATGATATCCTTGATATAGGTCTGCGCATCCGACTGAGCTTCATCCTTCAATGACTCCACCATTTGCGACTTGGCCTCATCGGCCGACATTCCACTAATGGTTTCCAGCTTTTCTAATTGCTGTTTGTGAGCCTTCTCAAGTTCTTGTTGTTTCCTTTTGCTGATTTCAATTTGCTGTTCGAGCTGCTCTTTGGAGTTGGCAGCTTCCTTTTGCTTTTTGCTTAACTCTTCCAGTTTTTGGGAGACTGTAGATTCCTTTTGCTTAACTCTGTTTTCAATAGAAGAAATCTCATTGTTTTTGGAATTTACAAATTTTTCATGGTCAGCTTTTAACTGGAGGAATTTCTCTTTGGCCTGAAGAATTTTTTCTTTTTTAATTACTTCAGCCTCTGCTTTGGCGTCTTTGAGGATTTGCTGGCTTTTCTTCTCAAGCGCTTTTCTTAAAAAGGTTACTGAGGCAAGGATTCCTAAGCCCATAGCAGCTACCCCAATAACGATGTAAATTATTATCTCATTCATTTTATTTTTTAGTTTGGTTTTAAATGAATCAAAAATTAAAAAAAAACCCGCAATTAATTCAGAGGTTTGTATGAAACCCCAAGTATACATGGATGAGGAGGCCAGAAAATCTCAAACGTCCACTGACCGCCGAAGCGATTTTGCAGTGATAAATCACTGCAAATGAGGCCTGTTTTTAATAAACCGAGCTATTCCTCAAAAGTTTAAAATGTTGAGTTTCAAAAACGTGTATTGAATTAATGCGGGTATAGCAATAATATTTTTCAAAGAGCGTATTTCTTATTCATTCAGATAATCATCCAGTAATTTTTCCATTTGAGTCAGCTTTTGGCCGAGCTCTTTACTGAATTGCGATGATTCTTCGGACTTCACAACGTCAACAGCAAACTGCAATGCCACCATGGCCAGTAAATCCTGCTTATCTCTGAAAGCAAAACTGCTGGCGTAATCTTTCATTTTAGTGTTTATAAGATCTTTTGCTTTTCTGCATTGTTCCTCTTCTTTTTCACTGCCCACCATTAACCTGTAAGGTCTGTCGGCAATTATAACGGATATATGTTGTCCTTTCATCAAAAATCAATTGCGGTCTACCTGTTCAATAATGAATAGCATTTATCTATTTCCCGCAGCAGCTCATTTACTTGTTGCCTGGCTCTGAAGGTGTCTTCACCTGACATAACCTTTGCAATCTTTAATTTGTTCATGGAATCCTCCAATTCTGCAATCCTGTTGGTTAATTGCTCTACCTTTTGTTCAAGGTTTTGCTTTTGGTCAGCTATTTTTCGATTCTCTTCTTTAAGTTTTCGATTGTTTAAAATCAAATTTTTGATTTTATTATTTATTCCATCGAGAATCAGAGGCAAATCTTCCATTCATCAAAAATAATACTTCACTGCTAATGCAAAAGTAACATTTTTCCCTTAAATTTAGTAATTATTTTTCAATAATAACACGGAAAAGAAAGAGAGTTGAGCGCAGAGACCAGAGACGAGATAGTAGTGATAAGAATTGTTAATGGTTGATGGTTAATTGTTAATTGAAAGTGAATAGTGAAAAGTGAAAAGTTGCTGTTAAGGCGCGCAGCGCTGATATTATGGTAGATATGAATTGCCACCACGAACCCAAAGGCGCGTAGCGCTGACAGTATCGGCTTTTCTTGAACATACTAAACATTGAAAACAGCGTAGAGACGAGATAGTAGAGAGTAGTTATACGAGACAAGATCTTAAATCTGAATTCTGAATTCTAAAAACCCAAATCATGAAAGAGGACTTCATACATTTTCTTTGGAAATACAAGTTGTTTACTCCGGGGCAATTAATGACCACCAAAGGACAAACCCTGGAAATCGTGCAAACAGGCTCTGGCAATCAGCATGCGGGTCCTGATTTTTCGGCTGCTCAGCTCAAAATTGACGGGACACTGTGGGCAGGGAATGTCGAAATACATGTCAATAGCAGCGACTGGTTCAGGCACGGCCATCAGGACGATGATGCCTATGGCAATATTATCCTGCATGTGGTAATGAATCATGACAAGGAAATAACCGATAAGTCGGACAATGAGGTACCGGTATTTGAGGTAAAAAAGTATTTTGATGCAGCCTTGTTTTATAAGTATGAGCAAATTATCAACTCCAGGGCATGGATTCCCTGCGAAAAGTTTCTTCAGGAAGCAGACAACTTTATTGTGGTGAACTGGCTCAACCGGCTACTGGTGGAAAGGCTGGAGAACAAAACGGGAGAAATCCTGAAGTTCTACAAATACTTTGATAACAGCTGGGAGCAAACGTTTTATTATTTCCTGGCCCGCAATTTCGGATTCAAGGTCAATGCCAGCCCATTTGCCCTGCTGGCCCAGAACACACCCTACAAAATTCTGGCCCGGCACAAAAATGACCTAACCCAGATAGAAGCACTGCTCTTCGGACAGGCAGGCCTGCTCAACGAAGCCTCATTCAAAGATGCCTATCCCAGCTTGCTGAAGAGAGAATATGATTTCCTGAGGCATAAGTATGAACTGAAACCCATGGAGGGTTCGCTCTGGAAATTTGGCAAACTCAGACCCCCCAACTTTCCCACCATCCGGATAGCCCAGTTTGCAAGACTGATTCATGTATCGGAAAACCTTTTCCGGAAGATTACGGACAAAACCTCAGTAAAGGATATCAGCTCTTTGTTCCATGTGCAATGTTCTCCTTACTGGGACAATCATTACCGTTTTGACAAAAGCTCGGAAAAGAAGGATAAAAACCTGGGCAAGGCAGCCATTGAAAATATTATCATCAACACCATCGTTCCCCTGAAATTTGTATACGGCTCAGAAAGTATGCGCCCTGAAATAAAAGATCAGGCCATAAACCTGATAACGGAACTCCCGGCAGAGAAAAATACAATAATCAATCAATGGATAAAGACCGGGATAAAACCACAAAATGCCGGAGAAGGCCAGGCTCTGCTTGAATTGAAAAAATACTATTGCACCCCAAAAAAGTGTCTTCAATGTGCCATCGGCCATCACCTGGTAAGAAAGAAAAACGATGGTTGACCCCGTAAGAGCTCAACCATCGTTCTTGTCAGCAATAGTGTTCACAAAATTGCGTGCTCACGCATCTACTGTTTGAATTTCGTAGGTGATGGGAATAACCTTCATCAGGGTAGCGCTTACCCCACAATACTTTTCTTTGGATAGATTGATCGCTTTTTCGAGTTTCTCTACAGGAAGGTCCTTACCTTTAAAGGTGTATATTACATGCATGGACAGGAAAGCTTTTGGGGGTTCTTCCTCCATCTCTCCCTCCACTTTTATGGACATCCCTTTGATATCAACTTTCATTTTTTTCAGTATGGATACCACATCCATTCCGGTGCACCCTGCAAGGGCCATCAGCATCAGAGGTTTAGGACGCATTCCATTATTTTTCCCGCCGCTTTCAGGGGGTCCGTCAATTACAATCTGATGACCATCGCTGTCACCTTTAAACTCAATTCCGTCAATCCATTCTACATTTACTTCTCGCTTCATCTGTTACTTTTTTTTTGATACAAAGAATAATTTGCTTTTTGGCTTGCCAGGAAAACCGGCATTGAAAACATTCTTAACAATAAGTTGTAACAGATTAACCAAAAAAGAAAAAGCTTGTTCAAATCAAATCATTCATGCTATTTGCTGGCAAAGAATGTAATCTTAAACATACTCCCCTCAGAAGAAGAAAATACCTCCATATGGCCGTTTACCTGGTCATTAACAAGAATTTCGGTGAGAGGCAAACCATTGGTGGTCAAATCTCCAATGACAAAATCTTTGGGCAACCCTTTTCCGTTATCTGACACCGTAATCTCATAGTAATTATTCTCCAGAGTGTATTTTACATGAATTACATGTTTTTGGTCTTTATATTTACGCAAATAGTAATCGGAAAAAGCATGTTGCAGCGCATTGGATAACAATTCATTTACAATCAACCCCATGGGAATGGCATAATCTACATCCAGAAAAACATCGGAAACCTCATACCGGATTTCTACTTTTCCTCTTCGTTTGTAAAAATCCAGTAATTCCTCGGCAAGCAACCGGATATAGCTTCCAAAATCCACATCTGAATAACTGATGGATAGATAGAGATTATGATGCACCAGCAGCAGGCTTTTCACCCTTCGCGCCAGCTCCTTGAATTTGCGGGAGGCGGCGGGAGTAAGATTCTCTTTATCGTTGGCTGTGATAAGAGAAATGATGATATTCATATTGTTTTTCACCCGGTTGTGAATTTCGTTGATCAGCACCTCCTTTTCTGCTATATCTGACTTGATCTGCTCCTCTACCCTCATTCTTTCGGTCATCTTCACCTGCAGCTCTTTGTAAGAGTTGGTAAGCTCGGTGGTTCTCTCTTTCACCCGCATTTCGAGCACATCACTGATTGCCCTCAGATTTTTTTCTGCATGCTTTCGCACAATGATTTCCTTATGCAGGTTGATGGCTTCGCGGTTATCATGACCGTAAATAATAAATCCATGCAAATCATCATATTTGTCCTTTATCGCTATAAAATACAGGCTTGTTTCAATCAAATTGGAAGACAAGTCTTTCATCGATAACACCATAGGGCCCAGCTGTCCTTTTTCTGTGGCTCTTTTGAGATAGCCCACCAGCAAGGTGCGGTTTTCAAAGAAATCCTCTGCCTCTTGTCCTACAAGGTTTCTGGAAGAGCCGGCAAGTAGTTTTTCGGTAAAAAGATTGGTGCGGATAATTTTATGATCGTTGTCAATAAATAGAACCACTTCCTTAATCTGTTTTATAATATTGTCAGAAATAAGACTGTTTACATTGTTTCCCATCAACCTGTATCTTATTATCGCAAAAGTGATTCCTCCAATCCAGGGAAGTGAGCTGATATGAGCCATATTGGGAAGTCTATCAACCCGCAAGGCAGGAAGCACAATATCAATAACAACGCCTGTAACAAAAAACAGCAATAAGGGATAAAAATAAAGGTTGAATTGCATTTTTTCAAGAGAATCATTAATTCCCCAACGCCAACTTAACAGAGAAAAAAAGGAAATGAGCGCAGCAAGGCCCAAATAAAAGTAGAACAAGAGGTAATAAAAATTACCGGGATTATGCACAAAATGCCAGGCCATTGTCCCTTTGTAAACTTCAGTTGCTGTCCAGTTGCCAAATGAAGCTGCATAAGAAAAACCGAAACCTGCAAGCAGCATAAAAATAAAAATAAAGTTTTGCCATTTAAGGCCAATTCCGGATTTGCCAATAGACATATTAAACCCCACCATAAATGCAGGAAAAAGGCAATAGCCTATAGAAGCCAGAGAATCCCAGGCCACTGCAGATGGAATTGTTTGTGCCGAGTAAACAAAAACATAAGCAAAAGACCACACTGAAAAACAAATACTCAGGAAAAAGAAAAGCAGGTTTTGTCTTGATGTACTACTTTTATACAATACATACACACCTGCCTGCAGGTAGATTAAAAATAGCAGTATTGAAATAAGTGACAAGACGTTCATAAAAAAATCCTTTGGCTAATTGCTGAATCTATTGATCAAATTTTACAATGAAAGTGGTTCCCTGCTGCCCATAATGAGATATTTTCCCTTTCAGATGGTCTCTGATAAGAACATTTACCAGCTGCAATCCTATTTTATGCCCTTTCAACTCATGAAAAGGCATGGGCAATCCTACTCCATTGTCACTTACCACAAGCGAAAACTCACCATTATTGCGATAAAACTCTACATTGATAGTGTTTTTAGGAGTACTTTCCTGCTCTGCCCGGAAAGCAAAATGAAGCGAATTCATCAGGAGTTCGTTAAAAATAATTCCCAGCGGAATGGCATGGCTGATATCGAGATTTTCATCGGTTAAATTCAACTTGAAAACGATATCTCTTTGCTGCCCGAAATTTCTGTACAACTCTCCAATTGCTTTCTTTAAAAAGGAAGAAAAAGCAATATTGGAAAGATTGGGCGAAGCGTAAAAATCCTCATGAATACGGGATATGTAACGGATTTTTTCTGCAATATCGCGCAGCTTATCAGAAGCATGGCTGTCAATTCTGGGATGGCTACAAAGCATATTTACCAAAGAAATGATCATCTGGATATTGTTTTTCACCCGGTGATGAACCTCCTGCACAAGTTCGATTTTCTCATGCAAGTCATTCTTGATCTGTTCTTCTGCACTTCGTCTTTCCACCACTTCCTGTTGCAATTTCAAATTGGCTTCCTGCAGTTCCTGTGTTCTTTTCTTCACCAAAAGTTCAAGCTCTTTCCGTATCTGGGAAAGATTTTTCTCCGCTCTTACCCTTTCTGCTACCTCTTCCTTTAGCTTCAGCTTTTGCCGGTAATCCATACAGCTGAAAACATATCCCAGGGTCCTTTTAAATTCATCCTGTATCTTAATAATATAGAGGACAACAGGTACTTTCTCTTTCTCTTTGGTGAAAAGTTCGAGACGAATTTGTCTGGATACGTTGTTTGACCTCATGTGTTTGAGCCCCTCTCTTACTTTTTCCGGTTCACTGAAAATATCCTCCAGCTCACAGCGACCAATCTCATAACTATTGTATTTGAGGTTGCTAAGGGTGTACTGATTGGTAGCATAAATCTTACCTTCCTTATCGGCAATAAGCAGAAACTCTTTTACATGACTGACAATCAAATGATAAACCATTTCTGGAGTAATAGAGGCAGAAGGAAGAAAGAAAAGCACATAGATTCCACCCCCAATAAGAATAAGTGCGTTGATGGGTGCCATGGCCGGAATAAGGTGCGTTTCGATATAGGGAAACACCAGGTTGGAAAGAAAAGAGAGGACGAAAAAAAAGCTAAGAATATAAAGCAATACTTTTGCCTGGTATTTTTCCCTGTTACTTTCTGCCATAAAGAACCACCCTATTAGCATGTAATAAACCACAAGCACGGAAGATATCAGGTAAAGCACGAACAAAAAGTAAGAAGTCGTATTGTCGTAGGGGGTATAAAACCAGTTATCTTCAAACTGGTAGAAGAATTTCACCGACTCCAGATCAGTAAGGGCTATGTAAAAAGAATAAAATGCAAACAACAAAAGGATAGAAAACAGCGGTACAAAAACCTTTTTGGAAAGGTTTCGGGTCAGAAGATAAAAAAACCATACAGTAACTACAGGAAAAAATACCCATCCAACAGAAGCTATTTTATCATAAAAGTAAACCTGACCGATAGTTTCGGCATCAAAAAATAAAGCATAACTAAAGGCATATATTGCAAAAAGGAAGGCCAGCAAGGCAAATACACGATTGACAGATGTTTTACGATCTTTTATCAATGTATAAACGCCTGCCTGCAAAAATAATACAGAAGAAATAAAAGACAGAACTGCAAATATATTCACTTGAAAACCTTTAATTATTAATAAAACACGACAGTGTCAAACGTTATATACAATAGATTACTCACCCTGACATTACCGGTTGTTGAGAAAAAAATATCTGCCATCAGCCTTATACAAAAATAGAATGATCTGAGGATTATTTATCAAAGATCAGCTTTTTTTTTCGAAAAAACAGTCTTTTGGGATAATATGCCCGGTAGTGTTTGCCAATAGCACCAAACCCCAAAATCCTGATTCCTGTTTTGCCGGCAAACAATTTGGAATAATACTACCCTGGAGTTTCCCCCTTGAGCCCAATCCACTCAGCTTTTGCACTCATAGCAAACAAAAAAGGCTGTCCAAGTATCATAATACTTACGAACAGCCCGTGGAAAGAACAAATTTACCTGTGGATATTAATCCTGATCAGAGAGAAATCTTTCGGCTTCAATGGCAGCCATACAACCTGTACCTGCAGCAGTGACCGCCTGCCGATATACATGATCCTGCACATCGCCACAAGCAAAAACACCTGGCACCTGCGTTTGGGTTGAATCATGTTTTGTAATAAGATAACCATTCGCATCCATCTCAAGCTGATCCTTGAAAATATCTGAATTGGGTTTGTGCCCTATGGCAACAAAGAAACCTTCAATATCAAGTCGCATTTCTTCGCCGGTTTGGGTATTTTCGAGAATTACCCCGTTAACCGTTTTTTCTCCCACAATCTCTTTGGGAACATGGTTCCATACAATCTCTATATTCTCGGCTTTCATTACCCTGTGTTGCATGGTTTTAGAAGCTCTCAACTCATCGCGACGGTGAACCAGATATACTTTCTTACAAAGCTTTGAAAGGTAAGAGGCTTCCTCGCAGGCAGTATCTCCACCTCCTACCACAGCAACGGTTTGTCCCTTATAGAAAAAGCCATCGCAGGTAGCACAGGCAGAAACACCAAAACCGTTAAATTTTTGCTCTGATTCAAGACCTATCCATTTGGCAGAAGCACCGGTAGAAATAATCAGGGTTTCCGCTAGCACTTCCGTTTTTTCATCAATGGTAACTTTAAAAGGACGTTGCGATAAATCTACTGCTGTAGCCAGCCCCCAGCGCACATCGGTACCAAATCTTTCTGCTTGCTTTTTAAACTCTTCCATCATTTCGGGTCCCTGAATTCCTTCTGGATAACCAGGATAGTTTTCCACTTCCGTAGTGATAGTAAGCTGGCCGCCGGGTTGTAATCCCTGATACATAACCGGTTTCAAATCAGCTCTTGCTGCATAAATGGCCGCGGTATATCCTGCAGGGCCCGAGCCCAGAATCAAACATTTAATTTTTTCCATATCTCTAAATGATTACTGTTTTATTTTTTTTTAATGTGCAAAATTACTGCTTTTCATTCAACCCCGCAAGCAAAACAATAATCATATTTTGTTATTTATATGTTTTAGATTTAAAAGACCCTTACAGGGTTGATTTCTCAGTTTATTATTAAATTATCAACAATAAGCTTTTTCTTCATTCACCGGTTGATTTGTTGTGCGCGGTACAGCATCTTCAGGTCAGCCAGGGCAACAGCCGTAATGGCCTCAATGACCACAGGTACACGCAAAGCAATACAGGCATCATGTCTTCCTTTTACCTCCAGTGTTTCTACCTTTCCCGTTTCTACGCTGAAAGTTTTCTGAGCAATGGAAATACTGGAAGTAGGCTTTACTGCCACCCTGAACACCAGCTCATTGCCATTGGTAAGCCCACCGGTTATCCCTCCTGCATTATTGGAAGCCGTGCGACCTGTTTCATCCAGAATGGGATCATTGTGCTGGCTCCCTTTCATGGCAGCTGCCTGAAAACCGGAACCAAATTCAATCCCCTTGATGGCAGGTACTGCAAAAGCCAGGTGACTTATGACCGATTCTACTGAATCGAAAAAGGGCTCTCCCCAACCCAGGGGAATATTTCCGGCCCGGCACTCTACCAGTCCGCCCAGAGAATCGCCCTCCTGAAGGGCTTCTTCTATTGCTTTTTCAATGTCTTCACGACCTCCTGCTTTGATAAGTTTTGCATCTACAGCAACCGGATCAATCATTTTTTTGGCTACCACACCGGCTGCAACCAAAGCAAGGGTCAGCCTGCCCGAAAAATGACCTCCTCCCCTGTGGTCATTAAATCCGTGGTATCTTTTCCAGGCTACAAAATCAGAATGACCGGGTCGGGGTGTTTTCACCAGGTTATCGTAATCCGAAGATTTGATGTTGGTATTGCGAAACAAAATGGTAATGGGAGCACCTGTGGTATGTCCTCTGAAGCACCCGGAAATAATTTCGGGCAAATCCTCTTCTTTGCGCGGAGTCGTTCCTTTGGCACCCGGCTTTCTGCGCTCAAGGTCAGGCAAAAAATCTTCCTCTGCTAAAGGAATTCCGGGAGGGCAGCCATCAAGGGTGACTCCTACTCCTTTTCCGTGCGACTCTCCAAATATGTGTATGCGAAATATTCTGCCAAATGAATTCATTGTTTATTTATTTTGGGTTATTTAGTTTATTGAGGATTTCAAAATTTAGAGTTTAGAATTCAGAATTTAAAAAATCAAATTGTAGATCTTGTTTCTCGTCTCTTCAATGTTGCTGCTACTGCGCTTGCATAACTCTTTGAAGCCCGGCCTAACATTCTGCTGCAGCGTCATTCTGTTTTGCTGTCTATTGCTACTGAAGCATCCTGACCCGGGGTTTCACTCCATAGCCTGACGGCTATGTCACTTTACCCCGGGCTATTCATATTTGAGCCCTTCAGGCTCAGGTTATTTTTCACTTTTCTCTATTCACTTTTCTCTTCTATCTTCTCTATTGTCTCTCGTCTCCTATCTTCGGATTTCTATAATCCTGTCACTCCTTCGGAGTTGGGTGTGGTGCTGTAACTGATAACTAACTACTAATAACTGCTCACTTCCTCCATATCCCTAAAAAAACCCGGATAAGATTTGTTCACTGCCTGGGCCTCATGGATAGTTACAGGACCGTCGATCAGCAATGAGGCAACCGCAGCGGCCATGGCAATGCGATGATCGTGATGGGAATGCACTTCTGCACTTTTCAGTTTTCCTCCCTTGATGAACATGCTGTCTTTTTCGATACTGATTTCTACTCCCAGTTTTCCAAACTCATCTTTCAAAGCTGCTGCCCGGTCACTTTCTTTTACCCTCAGCCTTGAAACACCCTTAATAGCCGTAGTACCTTTGCATGCAGCAGCAAGGACTACCAATGGGGGAAACAAATCGGGGCAATGGGTGGCATCAAATTCAAAAGCTTTCAGACCTGACTTTTTTACATAAACACTGGCTTCATCCTGACGCAGAGCAGCCCCGCATTTCACCAGGGCTTCGATGATGGCCTTATCCGCCTGGGCAGAATTTCTCACCAGGTTATCCACGGTAATTTCTCCCCCGATGGCACCGGCTACCAGCCAGAAAGCTGCACCGCTCCAGTCTCCTTCCACAATATACTCCCGGCCCTGGTAATGAGCCGGAGCAGGAACAGTAAATTCTTTGTAATCGTTGTTGATTACTTCTACGCCAAACTCTTTCATCATTTGACACGTGATATCAATGTACGGTTTACTTTTCAGGTTTTTCACCATGAATTCACTTGTCTGTTTCGCACAGGGCGCAGCAATGAGCAACCCGGTAAGTACCTGTGAGCTCACCGAGCCATCAATAACAAGGGTTCCGCCGGGATAGGGTCCTTTCACGATTACGGGTTGATGCCCTGAGGTGGTGTTGCATTTCACCCCGGCGGCCTTCAATGATTTTTCAACCATATCCATGGGTCTTCGTGTCAATGATCCCCTCCCCTCAAGTGTCACCTCTTCTTCCAGTGCAGCAGCCACAGCAGAAAACATGCGTATTCCCAATCCCGATTCACCACTATCCAGGGATTGAGAAGGAACATTGATCCCACCGGTAATAACCAC
Source organism: Sphingobacteriia bacterium (assembly GCA_011390575.1). Taxonomy (GTDB): domain Bacteria; phylum Bacteroidota; class Bacteroidia; order Bacteroidales; family UBA7960; genus SKVR01. The sequence goes on along the minus strand of JAABSE010000062.1, from coordinate 5,282 downwards.
CCTGTCTGTTTCTTTTTCCATTTGAACGCCCAGCGTCTCAGCCATCCTTATGGCAGCCTGCACATCGTCCGAATCTCCCATATGGTGAATGACAGATGTTCCTTTGGCAAGTGAAGCAATAGCAATGGCCCGTTGTGCAACACTTTTAGAGGCGGGTGCATGTAAAAATCCTTCTATCGACTTCAATTGGACTTTTTGTATCATAAAGCAAAAGTTTTCAGGGTTTCGATATCTGTTTCTTTCACAAAAGCCTTCCCAATGGACTCAAGCAGAATAAAATGCATCTGCTCACGTTCACGCTTCTTATCTTTAAGCATAACTTCGAATGCCTGTTTTTTATCAATTTCTGCCAGCACCGGCAAGCCATAAGATTCTATCAGGTTGAGGATTTTCTGGTATTCTTCATTCTCCAGATAGCCTTGCTGAACAGATAATCCGGCGGCAAAAACCATTCCCACAGATACCGCCTGACCATGAGGGATTTTGCTAATCTTTTCAATGGCGTGTCCCCATGTATGGCCAAAATTAAGCAGGCGCCTTACCCCCTGCTCTCTTTCATCGGCCTGTACGATGGCGGCTTTGATTTTTACCGACTGAGAAACAATGGTATTGAGTGCATCAGGCTGAAGGTTTAACAAGGCATGACGGTGGGTTTGCAGGTAGGTAAACATTTCGGTATCCCGGATGAGTGCATGCTTTATCACTTCCGCCATACCATTACGAAATTCACTTTCCGGAAGGGTTCGTAGCAAGGCAGTATCACAAATTACAAAATCAGGCTGAGTAAAAGTTCCCACGATATTTTTGTATCCTTCCAGGTTGACCCCGTTTTTGCCTCCCACGCTGGCATCCACCTGGGCAAGAAGGGAACTGGCCACAAAACCAAAAGGGATACCCCGCATAAAAGTTGCAGCCACAAATCCTGCAATATCGCATACCACTCCACCACCGATACCGACAACAAAACTGCTCCTGTCAGCTCCCTCATCGAGCAGCCAGCGATAAATCTTTGCTACCACAGGAAAATCCTTGGACGACTCTCCCGGTTCAATGACGTAAACCGGGAAATCCGGGAAAGTTTTTCCATGGAATTTGTCAACGTTTTCATCTGTAATGATAAAAACACCGGAATCAGGGATATAATTTTTCAGATTTTCAATAGACTCACCCACCAGAATCGCAGAATGGTTGTCTCTTCCTTCGATTAAAAATTTCTCCATAAATGACGCTAATAACTTTATAAAACAAAGTTAGGTTCTTTTTTTGTTTGAGCGTCATTGGATTTTAACACCCCGTTTTGCAGGTTGAGCGACTGCCGATGTATGTAGTTGTAAACTTTTTCCACAAAAACAGGATCCATGCCGGACCGGGCTCCCAGGGTTTTCACATTTTCAAGCACCTCCTGCCATCTGCCGGTTTGCAGGGAATTCAATCCGGCTTCCTTTTTAACTTCCGCAATTTTTCCTGCCAGTTCCATTCTTACCGACAGGGCCCATACCAGCATCTCATCCATGGAGTCTACTTCTGCCCTGAGTTCATTGAGCAAGGTAGTGTGGCTGCTTTCAGGGGCGATGCCAAACAGTTCATCCATTAATGAAAGGAAGTTCCGGGGTGTAAGCTGCTGCGCCGCATCGCTCCAAGCATTATCGGGTTCAGGATGTACCTCTACCATCAAACCGGAAAAATCATGCTCCATGGCGCGATGGGCCAGCTGTGATATAAGATCTCTTTTCCCTGCTATATGGCTGGGATCATTGATAAGCAAAAGCCCCGGCATGCGTCTTCTCAATTCAAGGGGAATATGCCAGAAAGGCTGGTTGCGCATGATGGATTTTCCCCACCAGAAAAAGCCCCGGTGAATGGCCCCCACTTCCTTGATACCCGCGCGCACCATACGGTTGATGGCTCCTTCCCACAAATCAATGTCGGGACTGAGGGGGTTTTTTACCAGTACAGGCACGTCGGAACCTCTCAAGGCATCAGCAATTTCCTGTATTACAAAAGGGTTGCTTACGGTTCGTGCCCCAATCCAAAGCATATCGATGCCTGCTTTCAACGCCTCTTCCACATGTTTGGGTGAGCCCACTTCTGTGGTTACTTTCAAACCGGTTTTCTCTCTGACTTCCTGCAGCCATTGCAATGCAGGAGTTCCTATTCCCTGGAATGAATCAGGTGTAGTGCGAGGTTTCCAGACACCTGCCCTGAAATAATCCACCCTGTGATCCAAGGCCAGGGCAGAGGCAGCCTGCATTACCTGTTCGGGGGTTTCCGCACTGCAGGGGCCTGCGATAATAAGGGGTGTTTTTCGGTTGCTCCGGCCGGAGGCAGATTGTCCGGCCGATTCGTTTTGTTGTTGGGAGATTTCCATTGCTTCGGGTTTTTTATACGTTTATTTTGAAGTTGTTACGTTGAATATTTTGGGGACGGATACGTTTGTGCCTATTTCAGGAATAAAACAACCTTGTGGCTTCTTTATCAGGCACAACAGTTTTTGGGTTATTGTTACGGTAGTTGAGCTTTTCATAATTTCTGTTGGAAGATCGGATGAGCTCAAGCAATTGCTTTTCATCACGGGTTTCTACCAGGTACTTCATTTCCTGAAGTTTTTGCATATAGCGGTCAATGTATTTGAGGATGTTTCCTTTATTTTGCTGAAAAATGGGCATCCACATGCCGGCGTCACTTTTTCCCAGTCTGATGGAAGATTGCAATCCGCCTCCCCCCAGTTCAACCCATTCCTTGTTGGTGGGGTCACCAAAATCTTCCAGAGCAGACAGTGCATAGGCAATAAACTGTGGAAGGTGCGAAACAAGGGCCAGTTGGCGGTCATGCTCCCGGGCATCCATAAAGATTACTTTCATTTTCAACTCCTGCAGGATACCTAATACTGTATTCAATGCGTTGGTGCCAGATTTCTGCGCATCGCACACAATGACCCTTGCGTGCAAAAACAGGTCAACGTGTGCCGCCAAAGGTCCTGAATGCTCAACTCCCGCCATGGGATGTGCAGCAACAAAACCGGCTCTGCGGGGATGTGCATCGGCCACAGCACATATATCCTCCTTGGTACTGCCCATATCCATCAGTACAGCATTATCTGGCATATCGTTGAGAACCTCAACCATAAGCTCTTTCACTATATCTACCGGCACACACAATACCACAAGCTGCGCATTTTTCAGTGCTTCCGTAAGTTCTTCAGCCTCATCTATGCCACCTCTGAAAAGCGCTTTTTCCAGATTGTCCGGATTGCTGTCTGCACCCGTGATGTGATGTCCTTGTTTTTTCAGGGCCATTCCCAGAGAGCAGCCGATTAATCCTGTTCCAATGATTGTAATTTGCATGATTGAAGTTTTTATAGTATTTGTATTGTATTTTTTACTTTTCAAATCCGGGTAATTCTGTTGTTTCATTTAAAAAACTGCCGCCTGTGTGTGGCACAAAAAAAGGCCCCTGCAATGCAGAGACCCTTTTCTGGTTGTTCACATCCTGAACTACACCTTCACCGGTCCCTGCCCCACAGAGGATAGAAATAGTAAAAATAGTAGCTAAAAAAGAAAACTGTTTGTATCGTATTCATTTTGTACTCAATTATGAAATGGGTAAAACAAAAAAAGGCCCCTTTTCAGGAGCCTTCGTATGGTATTTTTATAAAATGGCGGTTATTTCATACTATACCAAAGCTCCCCTGTTACTGTTAAAGTAAAAGTAGTAGAAATAGGTATATGCAAAAATTCCGCTCATTGATATCATTTTTAACGCTGCAATATTAAAGATAATTTCTTTTTAAACAAAAGTTTTTTTTATTTATTTCATTGATTTGTTGCCCGGTAAATATTTTCAGTTTACTCCTTTCAGTCGAAACAACAAGATTTTCAGCGTTTTAAAGAGATGGTGGGATTGGTAGCGGCTTCACGGCTACCAACCCCACCTGTCACTCCACAAAAAGCTTGTCATTCCAAACGCAGCGAGGAATCTCGTTTTGTGAACATTCACATTTTTTTAATGGACACTGCTGTTTTTTTTCCGGAAATACCCCTTTTCCGTATTTTTACCAAAATTTACATAGATGCATGAAAGAATAGAAATACCTTACAAACAGGACTTTGATAAAAGAAGTGTATATTCGAACTCTTTTTCTTTTTCTCCATCACCAAATTACTCATTTTACTGAGCAAATGGGTATTTCGTGAATAAGAAAAGAATTTACAATCCAGTAATATCATCAAAACCATTTATATGAAGAGTATAAAAACAACCATTCAGTTATCAGTTATATTGATTCTTAGCCTGAATCAGTTGATGGCCCAGCCCACTGTTTTGATTAGCTATTACAGCAAAACCGGCAATACACAGGCCATGGCAGAAGCCGTTGCCAGGGGAGCTGCCCGGGTAGAGGGAGTAAATGTGGTGCTCAAAACCACCGAAGAAACAACCCATGAAGATCTGCTCAGCGCGGGAGCTATTATCCTTGGATCGCCGGTGTACAATGCCAATGTTGCACCTCAGGTGCAGGAGTTTATCAGCTCCTGGCCTTTTGAAGGTGCACCTCTGAAAGACAAGCTGGGTGCGGCTTTTGTAACGGCAGGAGGTATTTCTGCCGGAGAAGAAGTTACTTTGCTCAACATGCTTCACTCCATGATGGTTTTCGGAATGGTGGTTATGGGTGGCGACGACTGGACAGCACCCTTTGGTGCATCAGGTATCAGGGGTGAGCCGCCGTTTTCTGACGAAGCTCCCTTGCATGAGGCTTTTCTTGAGAAAGGAGAAAAGCTGGGAGAACGGGTTGCAACTATGCTGAAAAGACTGGACTGCCAATAGATAGCATGAACTCTTTGTCAAATATAAGCCTGATTCCCGGTATAAAAACAAAGTGCCAAAGAAGTTAAATCTTAAAAAAAAGACAGTATGTAACAGTTTTTTTTCTCAAACAGCTTTTTGCATTAAAAAAAATGTTTATACTTGCAGCTTCAAAACTGAACATAAAATGACTAACACAATACATACACATAAATTCTGGTGGTGGCACAGCAAGGTAAATTACCGTGTTGAGCACATTGGTCATTAGTGGATATGTATTTTCAGATGTAGTCTGTAAACATAAAATATCAAAGGCCTGCTTGACACTCAAGCAGGCCTTTTTTTGTTACCAAAAAAAAAGTAAAAAATGACAAAAACAGTTACCACCCGGATTCCCGGCGATACATTTACCCCTGTAGGAATGTACCTGCGATTGCGCGATATTTTCCCACATGCCATGTTGCTGGAATGCACCGATTACA
>JAABSE010000061.1 GCA_011390575.1 Sphingobacteriia bacterium | reverse complement strand
TGCGTTGCTCGTACATAAACTGTATTCCCGGTCTTATCGTCCAATCGGATGTCAACCGGAAATTGTAGGAATAATTCAGCCCTCCCCGGGTAAGGGCAAGATTCCCGCTTCCTGCCTGATCACGAAAAAAAATAATGCCCAGTCCGCTGCGATACCGGGAAAAATAATGGTCGTAAGCAAAAGAATACGCTACAAAGGATCCGGGAATTTGAGGCCACTGGTTACGATAGTTGAGTGTGATTCTGCTGCCGCCGGAAGAACCGGCAAAAGAGGGGGCAAGGTGCAGCGGAGCAGCATAAAACTGAGAGAACTGGGTGTCCTGGCTTTTTGCAGGTGAGGGTGTAAACAGGATAAGAATCAAACAAAAAAAAAGAAGAAAAGTAAATGCAGACCCAACCAGGGAAGCAAGTTTTTTACCATACAGGTAACTTTCTGCTGTAACCCTTTGTATTAAGCCCTTCTCCGAATAATAACCTGTGACATCATGGTGATTTTGGTAATTGCTGACGAACATACCCTGTTACCTGTTTGTCTAAGTGTTTTGTTTGTAAATGTGTTATTCGTTTTGGTTTGGTTTTAATTTCGCAAAGTTAGGAAAAAACAGGTAAAAAATTCCATATTCTAAAAAAAGGTTAAGGCTAAAAAGAAAACCCCGAAGCCATTTCTGTAATTGGCATTCGGGGTGTAATTGAAGGGGGAGTAATGTATTTTTTATAGCCCCAGGCTACATCTGAGAGTCGGGACAAGGTATACTGCCTTGTTTTTTGGAGGGTGCCCCCTGGTTAAACTGATAGATGAGTGATATTTCATGAGCACCTCCTGTAGAGTTGATCATCCTGCTTATGGTAAAATCATAACTGTATCCGATGCGTATGTTGTTGGTTCTCAATCCGCCCATTACCACCAATGCATCATTGTTAAACATGCCGTGCACATGGTTATTGAACAATGGAATACCTCTGTAATATAATCCCACGGAGATTGGGTCACGCGACCAGTAGGCTCCAACATCGAGCTGGTTGAATTTGCCCTGATTTTTATACATTACTGCCAGGGAAATGCTTTCCGGGATCTGCTGGGAATAGGTGCCTCCAAAGTAATACCGGTATCCTCCAAAAAGAGAAAACTTCATGGGAATCCTGCTTTCCTCCTGGGTCATGGACTGATTGGGTTGCATCATATGGTCCACAGCCAGTCCGGCCCACAGGTTGCGACTATAAGCCAGCAATGAAGAGGATGCATCAAAATATCCCACCCTTTCAATGGGTGTCGGGACCATAGTGGAGGGGAGAATTTCATCAAGGGTAATCTGATCTCCAAAAGTGTGACGGTGAAAATCTACTGTACGCTGCGCATACATAAACTGCATGCCGGGTCTGAGGGTCCAGTTCTGGTCGAGCTTAAAATTGTAGGAGTATACCAGCCCGCCGTGAGTAGTGGCCAGGCGGCCCGTCCCGGCCTGATCGCGAAACATGAGTATACCCACGCCGCTGCGATAGTTATGAAAATAATGATCGAATGAGAAGGCATAGGTTACGAAAGCCCCGGGTATTTGTGGCCACTGGTTGCGATAATTTAATACCAGCCGGCTACCATCGGTAGATCCGGCAAAGGAAGGTGCCAGATAGAGTGGGGCAGCATAAAACTGCGAAAACTGGGGTGCCTGTGCCCGCAAACTGAAAGAGCCTGCGCACAAAAGCACGATGCATACCAGGATAGGTATGAACCCCTTTGTGCTGTATTTTGGTATTGCTCTTTTCATGGGTATATATATTTAGTTTTTAATTTTTTGTCCTGCTTTGATGGTGTTTAACGATACAAGGTCACATCTCCTGCCATTTCAATCTCCTTACCGCTGTGGCAGGTGGCCTTAACCTTCCATACGTAAACATCCATGGATGATAATTTGCCGCGGTAATAACCATCCCAGCCCACATTGATGTCGGTACTTCTGAAAAGAAATTCACCCCAGCGGTTGTAAATGACCAGCTGATAATCTTTAACACCTGTATGAATGGGGTAAAACACATGGTTTGCCGGGTCATTGACAATGTAAGTCCCATCTCCCGGTCCGCTGGTATTGGGCGTAAATGCATCCGGGAAGATTATCTGACACTCCTGCTCGGCTATAACTGCACCTTCCTTGGTGGTTTCATCATAGCATTGGGGGAATGTGTTGGTGCCTACTCTTAGCCGTATGTCATAATCCCCGGCTTGTTCATACATATGCTCCGGTTCAAAATCGTAATAAACAGTGCCATCTCCCATGTGCCATTCAAAATACGATGCCATACTCGACAGATTGATCATCCTTACCGATTCATAGGGGAGCTGTACTTCTTCAGGGGCAACCCTGAAACTTGCTTTGGGCATTTCAAAAACTGTAATTTGCTGGTAGGTAGAGTCAATTCCACCTTCCCCGCTCACCAGGAGTTTAACATTATAGGTCCCGGGCTCGTAAAAAGTATGGGCCGGATTTTCAAGTTGCGAAAAGTTGCCATCGTCGAAGTCCCAGAAATATTCCATTCCATATTCCGATTCATTGACGAATTGTACTTCAAAAGGAGGACATCCTTCTGTGGCAGGTTCGAATCCTACTACAGGGAAAGGCGCGTGTACTACAACAGTCTGGCTGAGACTGTCATGGCAAAATTCATTAGAGGCCATCAGGCTTACATCGTAATATTTGGTGGCATAATCTCCCGCAGGCCAGGTGTATTCATGTTCGATGGTTTCCCAGTCGGTGGAGTGAATTATAGTGCCATCACCCATATTCCAGGTAAAGTCCCAGTTACCGGGAGCACTGAGGTTGTTGGCCCTGATGCTTTTGCTGGGATAAGTTTGCGCATAGGGATTGAGGAAAAAGTCGGCCACAGGCACAGGATACACCTTTGCCTGGCGCATAATGCTGTCCTGACAACCATAAACGGATGTGGCAAGCAACCGGACGTCGTAGGTGGTCTCCTGTGTGCCGGGGGTGTAAAAAGTATTGTCAGGATGAGACAATACCGATGTGTTTCCATCGCCAAAGTTCCAGCTATATTGGTGGGCTCTTTCAGACTGGTTGATGAATTCAAGGGGCAGTGGATTACAGCCTGCCATTAAATCATTGTCAGCACCGAATCCGGCAACCACTTCAGGGTATACCTTTACCTGCTGGAAAGACTCCCGCCAGCAACCATATTCGTTGATGGTTCTGAGATTGAGCTGGTAGTGTACAGGGTCTTCCTGCAAATTAGAAAATACATGTTCAAACAGGGGTTCGTCCTCGTAAATGGTTTGATTTCCCAGGTTCCATTCAAATTCATCTCCACCAATAGATAGGTTTTCTATTTCCACCAGGAAGGGAGAACAACCTTCGTCCAGATTTACGGCAAAAGCAGACATGGGTTTGGGGTAAACTGTGATGGTCTGGCTGGTTTGTGCTTCACACCCATAAACAGATGAGTTGAAAAGGCTTACCGTATAGGTCTCGATGTCAGTATGGCTTTCATTGGTGTAGAAATACTCAGGGTTTTCATGCCCTGAGCTGGCTCCGTCTCCAAAAGTCCAGTTTCGTGTGTCAACTCCCAGGGATAGATTGGAAAAACTTACTTCCAGGGGATGACATCCCTCAGTTATAGCTTCAAATTCGGCAGTTATTTCCGGAAAAACATTTACCTGGCTATAGGTAGAGTCGGTACAGCCATACTGATTTTCGATAATCAGTTCTATGGGGAATGCTCCTATGCCCATATCATGGGGCTGGTGAAAGGTATGCTGAGCATTGCCGTTCTGAGAAGATACGTTTCCATCACCAAAATCCCAGCTGTAATCCATGGCACCCACGGAAGAATCACTGAAAGTAACAGGCAGCGGGGAACACCCTTCTGTAGTCAGAGGTGTAAAACCGGCTGAAGGCCTTGGGAAAACTGTTATGGTGGTTTGGGTTGAGTCTTTGCAGCCATACGATGATTCTGCCCTGAGGTGAATGGTAAACTCTTCAGTTTGGGTATGGCTGAAGTTCTCAAAAGTATGCATCTGGGTTGTGGCCTCGCTTGTGGAGTGGTTTCCGTCGCCGAAATTCCAGAAGTAAGGGGTGTCGGCAGAGGCTCCCTGCGAGGTATTCTCAATCGCAATTTCCAGCGGATGGCATCCATCAATGTCCGAAACCTGAATGGCCGCTGTAATTTCAGGATAGATCTGAACACTCTTTTCAAGGGTATCCTTGCATCCAAACTGGTTTTCTGCTATCATTCTGCTGGTATAGTTTGCTGCTGCATCGTTGTTGTTGTAATAGGTGTGAGCAACATTGCCGCTACTGGTGGTCTCGTTGGTACTATCGCCGAAATTCCAGTGATAAAGACTGGCTCCGATAGCGTTGGGCGTAAAGTGCGCAAGCAGGGGTGCACACCCGTAAGTGTCAGACATGGTATAAGAAGCCATGGGCTTAGGGTGTACCGTAATCTCTTTTTCCATGGTATGTATACATCCAAACTGCGATTCGGCTTGCAGGGTTACCGTATAGGTCTGGCTTTCCAGGTGACTATCGTTGGTGAAAATCCGTGAAGGAGCAGCCTGATGCGAGGTTCCTCCATCACTAAAACTCCAAAGGTAGCCGGAAGCTCCAATAGAATTATTTTCAAAAGTCACCTCCAGCGGATGGCAACCTGAGGTAACCATCTCAAAATCTGCCGCTATCTGTGGATAAATGGTGATGTTTCTGACAATGGAGTCACGGCAACCACTGGCATTCTCAATGTACAGGGTTACTGGATAAATGATATCGCTGCCTGTAGTGTTGGTAAACTGATGAGAAATATCATCGCCTGAACTTTCAACCGTTTCCCCGTCACCGAAATCCCAAAGATACTCTTCACCTCCCACACTGGTGTTGAGGAAGGTAACTTCCTGGGGGGTGCAATAAGATGTGTATTCAAAGGTAAAACCTGCTTCAATTCTCGGGTAAACGGTTATTTGCTTTTCAATCACATCTTCGCACAGTTCATCGGAGGTGGCGGTAAGTCTTACATTAAAAACAGCACTTTCATTCAAATCATCGTTCTCAAATAAGATAACCGGATTTTGTTCTGAGGAAGTGCCCTGTTGATGGTCAAACTCCCACAGAAACTGGGTAGCCACGGCATTGGAATTGTTTTCGAATTCAACCAACAACGGGTTACAGCCTTCCAAAACATTGGTGCTGAAATCAGCAGTGATTTTCGGGTTTACGGTAAGGGTCTTCTCATAAGTGCTGATACACCCGAAATCATTTTCTGTTACCAGCCAAATCTCAAAATCTTCGGGAGTTGTTCCGTTATTTTCAAACAGACGGGTAAATTGCGCCTGGTCGATGGGTTCAAAATTGGCTCCCCCGTCAAAACTCCACATATTCGATGTAGCACCAAAGGATGTATTGCTGAATTCCGTGTCGTATGGGCTGCAATGGACAGGCGGGTCAAAGTCAAAACCAGCTTCAATATAAGGTTTTACTGTTACAGGAATGATCGTGTCAGATGTACAGCCCGATTTGGAAATGGCCATCATCTCAACATAGTAGGTGATTTCCTGTTGGGTAAAGTTGTGAAATACATGTTGAGGCTCTTTCTGGGAAGAAGAGGCCCCGTCGCCAAATTTCCAGTGATAAGTTTCTGCGCCTTTTGAGTTATTTTCGAAATTGACAGTCAAAGGAGCACATCCATTTATTATATCCGCTCCTATATCTGCTTCTACCTCAGGATAGACAGTAACATTTGTCACCATAGTGTCGCGACACATGGAAAACCTTCCAACCAGCATCAACTCCCTGATTTGAGGTTCGTCAGTGTCGTTTATATAAGTGTGGTCAAACTCTTCTGCTCCCGTGGTATAAACGGTGCCATCGCCCATGCGCCATGAGTAGTTGGATATGCCGTAGGATTCGTTGATTACGTTCAGGTCAAATGGGGAGCATCCTTCTGCTTCATCGATGGTGAAAGCCGCCTCAGCCGGACCGTACAGGGTAATAAAAACACTGGTGGAGTCTGTCATTTTACAGGCTCCGCTTACGGTTACGGTGTATTTTATAGAGCTGTCCGGAAGAGCTATGGGGGTTGCACTGGTGGGATCATCCAGAAAATCGGGCGGATGCCACTGGTAATTGACTCCACCCTGGGCAATAAGCTGAACGGGGTCTCCGAAGCAGGCCCTGTGACCTGAGCCGGCACCTGAAATATTGGCCTTGATATCAAGCTCGTTAAAATCAGAGAAATATCCATACATGGTGCCGGAGGTAGGTCCTCCGTTGATGATTCCCAGGTGGAAGACATCCTTGGTATTTTCTATCAGACTGGCTAATCCCACACCTACCTGGGCCTGGGTCATTTCATACTCAGCAGCCAGCCAGTTGGTGGTACCCGGAACGATTTCAAAGTCACTGGCTGTTATTACTGTGTTGGGACCATCGCCGTTAAAGATGAATCCATCCTGGGCTCCGGCCCGTACCAATATATTCAGGAAAAAACTTTCCCCTTTGGATCGGGTAAAAGAAACTTTGGTGCTGCCGGTACAAACATTGATGGGGGGCAACACTGCACCGCCCTGCTCGCATCCAAACCCGGCAACATGATAAACATAGGCAGGTTTGCTGGTTTTAATAAAATGGTTTTGCTGGGTGAATTCCCATCTCAGCTGTTCACCAGGCTGAAGAATGTCTTCAACCACTCCGTCTATTTCTACCTCGGTATCAGGTTCTGTGGCCAGCACATAAAAAAACTCAGGTATGGTAAGACGCCCTTTCATGGCGATATACTCTGTACCGATAATGTTCGTAGGGATCAACTGGTCTCCTATCAGGTCATAACAACCATTGGGCAAGCCATACACAGAGTCGTCGCTGGAGGTAACTGCAATGGGTTTGTCTGATTCTACCCGTGTTCCGCCCAGGTGTTTGTCTGCCTGTTGCCCGGTATTGGCATAATCTTCGGGCACCACCGCAACTGTCTGCCCGCGGTTGAGCTGCAACGTAAACGGAACGCCTGCCGGGCGGCCCGGGAATACCGGCCTCGTAGGGGTAATGGTGACTTCGGTATTGTCTTCCGTAGCGACAATGTAAATACCGGAATAGGGGCGCGGATTATAATGAGGCCCGTTATAGGAATAATTCTGAAATGGGATAAAAAAGTCTTCCCCCAGTGCGTTTCGGCCTTTCAGGGCAAATATATCCGGATTATAGTGTGTGCCTACTTCAAAATACGCTGTAGTGTAGTTCGTGGCCTCAATACGTATGCCCCTGTCGTACACCTGATTGGGATTGGTAGCCCAAAGTTCCAGTATCTGGGCTGTAACCTCAACGGTAGCCGCTTCATTGGGTGCCAGATCAACAACGATGGGTACAAATGTATTATCGGCCGGCATGGAGATGGTAATGGTATTGGCCAGATTGAGGTTGGCAAAGCGAAAATAGAATTTACGTCCCGGCCAGCCATGCCCTTCGCTGAGTTTGGGTACTGCAAACCAGAACTCCGTATCCGTCTGGGCCGTTACCTGGCCCGGTCGGAAGCTTAAAATAAGCAGAAGCAGAATTGTAAGCGTAAAAAACTTCTTCATCTGTTTTCGGATATATGGCTATTTTGTTTTTTCGTTGTAACTTTCCTGAAGTTTGGCTGAAATATTTGATTTTCATGGTGTTGTTAGCCTGTTTTCTCACCATCCATAACAAAAGTAACCCCCCTGTAATCCTGATACAACAGCGTAAACTCCTGATATTTTTGCGTAAAACATGCATGTTTCTACCGGTTGTTTTTACCTGTTTTTCCGCAGCCACCAAAGCGTTTGCTATTATCCTGAAAACAAAAAAAAGGCGCAATCCTGCGCCTTTTTTAGATGGGTTGTTAAAAAACTCGTATTTCTATGGTTTGAGGATGAGTTTTTGCTTATTGAATCCGGATTCGTTTGCAACCCGGATAAAAATGACTTTCGCTTTAAGTTTTTTGGTGTTGAGAATATTTTCCTTTTTGTAAATATTTTTATGGGGGTGAGACAAAAAAAAGAGAGGCCCGTCGGGCCTCTCTTTTTCAATGAGAATATTCAGAGAAATAATCTGATTATTTCTGAACCTGCAGTTTTCCAGTGAAGATTCCTTCAGCAGTAACGATTTGTATAAAATAGATACCGCTTTCGAATGAGCGAACATTGATTTGGTGTTCATCAGCTTCCACATTGCTTGTATAAACAACGCGACCGCTCATGTCCATCACTCTGATTTCACTCATATTGACTCCGCTGCGCAATGTAACAACCTCATTACTGGGGTTGGGGAACATGGAGATGTTGTTGTTCATGAAGTCCTGTACATTTAATGGCAGGTCATACGAAACAACACCGGTAATGTTTCCTTCTGCATCTACGGTAAACTCAAGGTTATCTCCTTCAGGCAATAACCATTCATCACCAGACTCTGTAATGCCCCATTCGTAAGTTCCGGGTGCAACATCCATTGTTAGAGTCCAAACGTAGTCAGGTCCTTCAACCATGGGTACATCTTCCCACTCAGGATCTGTCATCTGACCTTTGATATGGATGTCCTGGTATGTTTCTGTGAGGTCATTGACTGTGAAAGTAACAGGGAATACTGTTGATCCTTCCACTGTAAATTCAACGGTCATGATTTCAGAAACTCCTGAAGTGTAAACAGACTGAACGCCGGCAGTGTGTGTTCCACCAGGCAGGCCGGTAAACATGTGTTCCGTGTCAGCAACTTCAGAAGCTACCTCGTCACCATTAAGGAATACATTGTATCCAACAAACGCTTTGTCAGCGAAGTTGTAGTTCATACCGTCAATGGTAACAGGCTTGCGGAACTGTCCGTCACGGGCTGCATCGTTGTGACCTTCCTTTGGGTTGGAAACGACCATCAGATCTCTGACGTCGATTTTTTCTCCACCTACTGAGATGTTGTCAATAGCCCATGCAAACCACATTCCGTCGTTGGTAGGCCCATCGACGTTGTTCCATGCAATATGGATGTCCTGTCCGGCATAATCAGAAAGGTCAATCACAGCAGGAATAGCATAAGCGTTTTCTTCTTCAGGCAGGTCGCTGGCATTCCAGAGAATTTCCCAGGTGTCACCGCCGTCAACAGAAGCTTTCACGTAGTAATTATCAGCATTGGGAGAACCATTGGTTCCATAATACCAGAATACAAGGTCGCCCATAGGCGCTGTAAACTCAGGTGTAATCAACCATTCATCCTGATGATCGTAACTCCACATCATGAATGCCTGGTAGTCTCCATCCTGGGGTGCAATTGGATCGGTCAAATCTACCGTTCCGGTGATGTGCCATGTGGATAGGAATCCAGCCTGGCTGCCGGTATTGGTAATTACCTGATCCCAGCCTTCAGGAAGTTCTCCGCCTTCAAAACTTTCACTCCAGCCTGTAGTATTGTTCCAGCTGAAGTGAGCATCACCTGCAGGTAATCCTTCGGTTTCAACCATCAAACCATAAGGTGCATTGATGATTTCTTCCATTTCTGCTGTGTAAGCGAACTCGTCCTGAATATCAATGTCTTCTACAATGTAATCGTGGAAGAGGTCATGAGTGATATGCAGGGTGTACATTCCCTTGCGTACCGTTTCAAAGTATGCTACACCATCGGCTCCCACGGTATGTTCGTAAACATACTGTTCGTGATCCTGGTTGGTTAACAATACATGCGCACCTTCGGGGCTGTCGCCTGAGTTGGTGGTAACCGTAAAGGTAGCAGGTACACCAAATACCATGTCGAAATCAACCGTGATAATGGGTGATTCACCGGTAGTGTATACAGACTGAACACCTGCAGTGTAAGTTCCTTCATCCAGGCCTTCAAAGAGATATTCCATTTCGGTGATTTCTGAAGCTACTTCATCACCATTGAGGAATACGTTGAATCCGGTGAATGCCTTACCGGCAACACTGTTATGGTTATTGTATACGGGGAATCCGGTAACTACCGGTTCATTAAGTTTGCTGTAGGAAAGGTCTGATGTTGTTGTATTGTCGGCAACATATTCTTTTCCGAAATCAATTGCTCCATTGTCCACACCAAATGCACGGATGAGGAAGTTGACAGAGAAATCGCCAAGTCCTTCAATAGCAGCAAATTCACCGGAAGAGTAATCTGACACAAAGAAGTTGCTGTTGGGCATAAATGGCCATTCGGTGCTGGTGCCAGCATCTGTTCCAATAGCTAAGAATCCTGCATAGGATAATCCAATGAGGAATCCGTTGGGTGCCTCAACAGGCGTTGTGAATTCGTAAGTGTTCCACTGTTCATCAGTGTTGGGTACACCTGCCATTTCATACAGTACATCCTGAGGATTGGGCTGTCCGTTTTCGTCCAGGCCAAATACCCATACAGTTACAGTACTGTGAGGGCCACCTTCTGCAGTAAGATACCAGGACATCTCGGTCAAAACTGCATCATTGCGGTGTGCTGAGCCTAATACAGTGTTTAAAGTTCCACCTGTTGAGCCCAGCTGACCAGTGGCAGTGCCATCGTCATAGCGGAATTCTCTTTCTGATACATCAGACCAGGTAAGCAATGCGTTGCCTTCGGCTTGTCCGTCAACATCCACCTGCAGGTTGGCAGGATCTACGATGACTTCTGTTACGATAATCGTACCCAGGTCAAGGTCTGCTCCATCCACTACAACAGCTTCGTCTACATACACTTCATAT
The DNA here is from genome assembly GCA_011390575.1 of Sphingobacteriia bacterium. Taxonomy (GTDB): domain Bacteria; phylum Bacteroidota; class Bacteroidia; order Bacteroidales; family UBA7960; genus SKVR01. Next base: position 11,883 of record JAABSE010000061.1, on the reverse strand, counting down.
CCTTCCGCTGCAACCGTAAGGGTATAAGTTCCTTCGAATACATCTGCTATTTCGAAAGATCCATCTGCTTCGGTCATAATCATATAATCGTCATAACCCTCAAGGCTTATCATGGCACCTTCCTGCAATATACCGTCGTTGCCTTCAACAATACCTGATACAGTAAACTGAGGAATAGCATTCATTACAGCATCCTGAACAGTGGTTTCTTCTTCCAGCACAACAACACCTTCAATAACATTGGTTTCATAACCGAACTTGCTGAATTCGATATTGTAGGTCTCGGGCAGCAGATAGGGGAATTCATAGTTTCCATCTGCATCAGTATGGGTAGTAGCCATGGTTCCTAACACACTTACCAATACACCTTCTACTGGATTTGTACCATCAGTTACTGTACCTTCCAGTGCTCCCAAACCGGCAGTGGAGAAATACAGAGCGGTGTTGGGATGCCAGTCGCTGGCGGCTCCTCCTTCAGGGTTCATGGGGTCAAGTCCTTCAGTACCGTCAGCAGCACGACGACGAGTTCTGTTAGAGCCCGGGTCTTCTGTGCCGTAAAAACGGTCATTGGAGCTGTGGTACTCTTGTTCCCAAACTCTTTGTGTGTAAATTACCAGGTTTCCACCTGTGTAAATATAAATGTCCTGGAATGGAATGAAAATAGTATTTTCTCCATCAGGAAAGTCTACTGTTCCTTCATAAACCAGTTGCAGAGTGGCAGGGTCAATAAATCCATCCGCGAGGTCTTCCTGTACTGTCTCGCCAAGCCAGATTCTGATTTCTCTGTCAGGCAGATCGGTAGTAAAATTATTGGTGTATTGAACGCCGGTAATCACACCACCACCCATGCCAATTTCGTCAGGATAATAAATAGACTGAATTAAACTGTTTCTCCAGAAGAAATCGAAAGGCATGCGCACATTGGGGTAGTTGGTACCGGTACCGATAGTTACCACCGAAATGTCTCCGGCCTGAACCACGATATCAAGGTTAGGTGTCTGGTTATTGCCAGGCATTTCATCTGCTGCAAATTCAATCACACCATAAAGTTGTGTGGCTCCGGTTTCTGTGGGAGTCCATGCCATTTCATAGGTCAGGGTTTCAGCAAAGGCAATAGGGTCTCCTGCAACAGAAGCAATTTCTACATCACCTTCCTGCATAAGTTTCACTGTGTAGTCACTTTGCGTGAGAGTACCTGCATTTTGAATGGTTACAGTGTACATGTTTTCAACACCTTCAGAAGGAGTGGTATTACCAGTAATGGCAAGGGCTGTCAGGTCATTTTCCAAAACAGGCTCAAGAATCAGGTTGTCGAAATACCACTGATTTATGTTATAGACATTACCCTGGAAGCGGAAACTCAAGTGCATTTCAGACTTTGCAGGGGGGACGTCAAGATAAAGTTCGAATTGATCCGGGCCAACATTTTCAGTAATTTCTACTTCCCATATAGCTTCCCATGTAGTGCCATCATCAAAACTGACGTCGATAGCGGCCATTTCGCCTTCATTGGTTGAGTAATTGTTGAGGTACATGTTGAATTTGAAACGTAGTTCTGATTCTCCTTCCACGTTGATGGGGTTTGAGATGATGCGGGAGTCGCCATCGAATGCAGGAGTCCAGGTAAGACGCAACTCAGGAGCGGTACCTCCGGCATTGCTGCCATTGAAAACGGTCCAGTTGGCTTCGCCCAGTCCTTCAACCACCCAGCCGGGAGGCAGTGCACCAGTTTCATAGTCAAATGTTTCATACAAAAGAATGCCTTCTGCACTAAGAAGCTCTACGTTGGAGCTTGCAAAACCACCTTCACCAATGGTGTTGCTGGCAGTAACAACATAATAATAGTTTCCGATTCCGGGAACAGAAGTGTCCAAGAACTCAAGAGCGGTAATATCGGTTGCCACTTCTACGGCTCCGGGCATACGTACTACAGTATAAGTAAGGTCAGTGCCACTGATGTATCCACCGTTCAACCCTTCGGTAGGTGCAGTCCAGGTAATGTGTCCATCGTTGCCGTCGGCAACCAGGGTAACATCACCAGGTGCGGCAGGTACATCTTCTCCTACATAAAGAGAGGCCGCTACTTTTGGACCTTCACCAACACTGTTAACACCATAAACACGATAGGTATAGGTGCCTGCTTCTGTAATATCATTATCTACAAAGGTTGCCGCCTCACCAATTACCGGGCTGGCAATGGTTTCAATAATCACTCCGTCGCGTTCTATGATAACAGAAGTAAGTTCTGTCAGCGCGCCCCCATCAAACTGGGTTGAGGGGTTGGTCCATGCCAATGTAACTTCAAGTGCACCCTCTGCTCCGGCAGTAGCTGTAAAGTCAGCAACTGCAGCAGGAGCTGCGTCTTCTGCAGTAGTATAAGGAATACCAAAACCCGCTACTTCAGCAACAAAATTGTTAATTAAGGTGGCTGTACCAGTTGTTACATCAATGGTATATAAACCACCGGTTTCTGTATACAATGCACCATACAAAACACCATTGTCTCTGTCAAAAGCAATGTCTTGTGCATAATTGATAGTTACTCCCAGTGGGCCAATAACAGTACCTGCACCGGTATTTGGGTCAATTGAATAAAGGTTGTCATCGAGGTTGATGCCATACATATTTCCATCTGCATCAGCTGCAATACCAATGATGATACCAGTGCTAATCTGTCCCACAAGGGTAGCCGCACCAGTATTCAGATCAACGGTGTATAGCTGACTGTTGGTGCCATCAGAACCAGAGGCATACATAGTGCCTGAATTGTGGTCATAGGCGAGACCGGTCAGCGAATAACCTGTTGCTCCTACAAGGGTATAATCTCCTGTAGCAGGGTCAACGGTGTATAAACTTCCGTTGGCTGCATCATAGTTTACTGCGTACCAGATGTCATCAGCTACTTCTCCTGCAGCCATCCAGATGACATCAGACGATACTTCCTGAATAGAGGTTGCAGCGCCGGTTTCAAGATTAAGACTTATGGGGCCTTCCAATATTCCGGAAGTGCCTGCGAATATATTCCATGCATAGCCCATATGCCCATCTCTGAATCCGAGTTGAGTTTGACCTGGCTGAATCTGATGATTGCTTAAAGGTGCCCTGTCCATAGACATGACTATTTCTTTAGCATTATCCTCAGCATGTCGGATTTGGAGTAGTTTCTCATAATCCTGTGGATCCATTTCAAAGCTTTGCCCGGTTGCGGCAAATACCCACAAGAAAACGCTTAATAATAATGTAATTCTCTTCATAATTTTAATTTTAGTTTAGTTACTATTCAATTATTAAAATCAATAATAATTTGGTTTTGAATTTGGCTTTTTATATCATAAACCTCCGCTTTTAGTTAGACATATTGTTGGATTGTTCTTTTGAATGGCTAAATTTATAATACATATGTAAAATAAACAAACTAATATTTGCAATAGCATCCCGAAAAATGTGCTGTTAGCAAATTTCAGGCGTTATAAAAAATACAACCTGTATGATAAAATGCATGCCGGATGCTTGGAATCGACAATTGTAAAATGCGGGAAAAATTTATTTTAAAGGGATTGTGTTTTTTTTTGCTGGTAACAAAATATAACATATCGGCTTAGGTTTGGTTTGTGTTGTTTGGCAGCCTCAAAAATAGTAATTAAAGTATATAATTGCAAACAAAATAACTCAACTTTTATTTAAAGGCCAATTAATCTTTCTTTATAGGCGATTCGAAGGGAAATTAAATAACACTAAATATACTATGTTTACTGAATTTCATGGCATTTGAAAAGGTTGTTTAAAAAACCAGAAAACAAATATGCAAGCACGAAAAACGAAAAAAAATGTAATAATATCCCGATATATGTTAATATGAAGGGGTTAAAAAAACACAAACAAAAAATTCAATTTTGTAGTTTGCTTTAAAATGTTATCAAACCTTTGTTTGATGCTATGGAAGGGCTTGCTGAGTATAATTGTTAATCTTTACCGATATTCATAAAACAAAACAGTAGTGTCCGGTAAATCCAAAATAACGACTCGGTTTCATAACGAGATTCCTCACTCCACTTCGTTACGTTCGGAATGACAGGCACTTAAGTTTACGGGAGGAGGGGGTTGGTGGCGGCGAAGCCGCCACCAACCCCCTCCTCTAAAAAAACACCTGGAGTGCCTGTCATTTCGACCGAAGGGAGAAATCTCGTAATTTTTACCGGACAACAATGTTTTCGAATATAGTCCTAGCCAAAACTATAATATTACTAAGAGACTTGGTTATTGGTTTGTTTTATGCAAAATGGTTGTCCCCCTATTTACCCCATCCTTTCTCTTCAAAAGCCTTTTTTGCAGCATTGTACCCCAGTTCAAAAACCTTTTTGCCGCTTGACATATCCAGCAAACCGTAATTGCCAATGCCATCGGGTTCAATGAATAAATCACAGAGTTTCCTGCGCTCGAGGGTATGACTGCGTATATTCAGCTGGAAGGTTCTTTCAGCCATTTTCTTCAGGTTGTCAATGTCGTGTCGGGTCCCCAATGGATTAACATTTACTCCTATGATGCGCTCACAATTTCCCACCAGGGGTTCTACCGGGAAATTGTTGATAACCCCGGCATCACAATAAAATGCATTGTCAATCTCTACCGGCGGAAACAAAATAGGAATGGAAGCTGAAGCCTTTACGGTAATCGCTAACGGACCTTTATCGAAGCAATGGTATTCGGCAGTATTGATGTTGACAGCAAAAACCTTCAGCGGGATTTTGAGCTCTTCATAAATTTTGGCTTTCAGATATTTCTTCAGGGTTTTCTCAAACCCATTAAGCTTGATAAGTCCGGTTTTAGGTATGGCAAAGTCAATGTATTTGAGCAATCGCTGCGAAGTAAGAATCTTCAGGGCTTCCTCAGGGTCCCATCCGTCAGCATATATGGCTCCGGCAACTGCCCCTGCACTTACTCCACATATTATGTCCGGTTTAATTCCCGCTTCTTCCATCGCTTTCAGTACCCCCAGGTGGGCAAAACCTCTGGTTCCCCCGCCACTTAATACCACTCCCGTTTTATATTTTTTAGGTTTGCGGTTTTCTTTCTCTTCCCGGAAAATGTTTAACATGATTGTATGGTTTTAGGTTACATTTTTATTATCATTGAATGATAATCCTGCTCAATTCTTTAGCAAGCATGGTTTTGATGCTTTCCATATTTCTGAGAAACTCCATTTTTTCAAGCATGGTTTCGGGCTCCATTTCCTGCTTGAGCATCTGCCTGTTTTCATAAATGATTTTTTCCAGCTTCTTCAATTTGAATGCATACAGAATTTCTATCACATTCATTTTTACATTGTCTTCTTCTTTTTTTACATAAATCTTGTGTTTGTCCTCCCACTGATTACTCAAAGTATACGGTGAGGTTAGCATATCGATGGCCATTTTGCTAACATCAGGATTGTGATGGGTAAAGAAGTATTGTTCATCAAGCATTTTTTCCTGTTCCCTGGCACTTTTGATCTCATCAAAAACATGCTGATACATTTCGGTTTCAAACCGGAGGTCGTCATTGGTGATTTCATTGATCAGGTAATCGGCTACATTGATCTCAAATCGCACATCATGGCCTTCTTCATCTTTTTCATCAAAAATCATGACCTGGCTGTGATAGAGCAACAATGTTCTGATGATTTCATACTCCTGATGCCGGAGTGAAATTCCCTTTTTTACGGAGGCCTCTTCAAGGGGCGTTTTTGTTACTGCCCAGCTCTCTTCTTCCTGTGCAGTGGGTTGCTGCGCCTGGTCTTTGGATTTGATCCTGCGCTGCTTGTTGACTTCTGCCATGAGCAGGTTCTCGTCAATCTGCAGCAAATCGCTGCTTTTCTGCACATACAGGCTGCGTGCAATGGGCTCAGGAATGCGCGAAATGCTCAGCGCAATTTCCTTGATGAGGCCGGCCTTTTTAATGGGGTCATTCTGCGTCTCTTCCAGGAGGAGGTGGGTTTTGAAAGAGATGAAATCCTTTGCATTTTCCGTGATGAATGCTTTCACCTCGGCCGGCCTGAAGTTGCGTGCATAAGAGTCGGGGTCTTCTCCGTCGGGGAATAGGACGATTTTTACATTCATTCCCTCTTCCAGGATCATATCAACCCCTCTGAAAGCCGCTTTGATACCGGCAGGGTCACCATCGAAAAGCAGGGTAATATTCTGGGTGTAGCGCCTGATAAGCTTGATCTGGTCGGTGGTGAGGGAGGTGCCGGACGAAGCAATCACATTTTCAATGCCCGCCTGGTGCATGGAAATCACATCGGTATACCCTTCGGTCAGGTAACAGTTATCCTCACGCACAATGGCACTTTTGGCAAAAAACAATCCGTAGAGGACCTTGCTTTTGTGGTATATCTCCGATTCTGCCGTGTTGATGTATTTGGGCTTCTTCTTGTCCTGGGTAAGGATGCGTGCGCCAAAACCCAGAACCCGTCCCGACAGGTTATGGATGGGAAAGGTTACCCGTCCGCGAAAGGCATCATAGGTCTGATGATCTCTGGTGCGCACCAGGCTGCTTTTTTCCAGCAGATCCTTTTTGTATCCATGCTTCAGTGCTTTGGAGGTGAAATCATCCCAGGTGTTCAGGCTGTATCCCAGTCCGAATTTTTTGATGATGTCAGTAGTAAAGCCCCTTTCTTTAAAATAGGTCAGACCTACAGATTTTCCCTCTTCCGTGTTGTGCAGGGTATCCTCAAAATGTTTCTGGGCAAAAGCAGTAAGGTTGAAAAGACTTTCCTTCTCGTCCATGGCCTCTTGTTGCTCAGGGGAGGGCTTCTCTTCATCGACCTCGATACTGTATTTCTGTGCCAGGTATTTCAGGGCTTCGGGATAGCTGAAATGCTCGTGCTCCATGATGAAGTTGACCGCATTGCCCCCCTTGCCACAACCAAAACATTTAAAAATTCCTTTGGCAGGAGAAACCGTGAATGAAGGGGTCTTTTCGTTGTGAAACGGGCACAGACCCAGCATGTTTACGCCCCTTCTTTTAAGGGTAACAAAATCTCCCACAACCTCCTCTATACGGGCGGCGTCAAATATCTTATCTATGGTTTCGGGTTTTATCATCAGTGGGAAATTTGGTGCTAAATTACTAAAAATTAAGAAGGGTATTTTGGCCGCAGACTTGTGTTTTGGTTTTTATTTGTTATTTATTAATCGTGGCAAATCGTTATTTGTCTGTCATGGAAGTCATTTTGTCGGGAAATAGTCTTTATAGGTCATTTTTGTTTTATGATGAGGTTTTTGTTTTTTGAAGAGCTGGTGGGTTGTAAGGTTTGAATAATCAGTGATATAGGAATTTTATATGCGTAAAAACCTTAACGTGTATGATTATTTTGCATGTGGTATTCGCGCAAATAAAATAAGGGAATGCAACAATAGAAAGGTGGCAATAAATAAAATACTTTAGAGGTTCGTAATAAAAAAAAGGAAAACAAAAGGCATTATTGGTCCATAAGTCGAATTATATTTCATTTCGGCATTTTTTGGTTTTATTTCTGTTAAGTTGATATTTAGGGTTGGATACAACCCCTCATTATATACCCCCTATTTCCCAAAGAAGCAAATAAAAACTAAAATCAAGGCTTATGAAAACGAAAAATTTACCTTCCCTATTCAGCAGGAGTTTATGGCTTCTGTTCATGGTTTCTTTTATGCTGCTGGCCACAGGGCTCAGGGCAGAGGAGCCCGTATTACCAGCAACAGCTGCCGACAATATGGTGTTGCGGCTGGATGCCAGTGACTTTTCCGGGCATGTTCACAATGCACCGGTATTATCCTGGAATGACATATCAGGCGAAAACAATCATGCTGTAGCTGATTCTGAATATGCCCCCGTTATTAATATTGGTGCCTTTGGTGGGCGTCAGTCTGTGTCCTTCAATGGGAGTAATCAATATCTTGAGATTCCGTATGCTGCAGATATTGATCTTACTCAATTGACCATGTTTGTGGTGTTTCGCACTGCAAATTCCTTACCTGGTGATTATGCAGTAATCACTTCAAAAGAAACTAACAAAGACAACCGCAATTGGTGGCTTGGTGTGCAAGAGAGTGAAGGAGAATTGTGGTTCAGGACTTCTTCGGGTGGGGTTATCCAGAATGATCTGCGACATACAACCTATGATTATAAAGCGGGCACAGCCCATCTGGCCAGTATCACATTGCCAGGGACCAATAATGGCAACAGTACCATGCATGTGGATGGAGAGCTTATTAGCAGCGTATCTTCCACTACTCCTGATACACAAAGTGAACCTGTCAGGATTGGGACAGATTCATCTGATCGCTTTTTCAAAGGAGATATTGGTGAAATCATTATATATGATAGGGCGCTTTCATCTGATGAACAACAGAAAGTTGAAGAATACCTGGATAACAAATGGTTAACAATTAATGAAGAAGCGCCAAAATATAACATCACTACCAGCTTTAACTCTGATCAGGGCAGCATTTCTCCTTCCGGGGAAGTGGAGGTGTCCCAGGGGGGGGATATTGGCTTTACTATCGAAGCCTTCTTTCCTTATTATGAAATAAAGGATGTTTTGGTGAATGGTGTATCTGTCGGTGCTGTGACTTCTTATGCATTTTTTGATGTAGACAATGATAATACTATTGAAGCCCTGTTCCAGCAACGTGACCCCGATTTTACCATTACAGCAACCTCGGAAGGAGGCGGGTCTATTTCACCATCGGGAGCTGTAGGTGTATATATGCTTGAAAACCAAACTTTCCAGATAAAACCTGAAGGGAATAATGGTATAGTCGATGTTGTGGTAAACGGAGTATCTGTAGGACCTGTTTCCAGTTATACCTTTACAAATGTGATGTCTAATCATTCTATTCATGCAGAATTTGGTATCACAGGACCGGTTGTTCACTTAGATGCCTCTGTAATAGATTTTAATAATGGAGATAAGGTAGATGTGTGGACGGATTTATCTCAATACGAGAATAATGCCTATCACGATGATGACGAGCAGAGACCCGAGTTTGTTATTAATGGAATGAACAACAAACCTGTTGTACGTTTTGATGGTGTTAGCAGTAACTTACGAATAGATAATCATGCCAGTCATAATATGGGCCAGCTCACGGTGTTTGCTGTGTTTCGCAACAATCCACCAGAAGAAGAATACGATGAGGATGCAATTGGGGTAATTACCTCTAAAGAACGATCTTCTAACAATCGAAACTGGTGGTTAAGCCTGAATTACAATTTTGAGGGCGAAGGGTCAGAAGCAGGAATAGACCCCGGAGCCCTTTGGTTCAGAACATCCAGTGGAAGTGTGGCAAATAACCTATACGATAATGGCGATAATGGCGGTTACATTAATGGCAATGCACATATGGTTTCTGTCGTAGTTCCTCCTGTTGAGAATGGGGCAGAATCTAAAATGTATATTGATGGAGAACAAAAAGACCAGGTTACTTCATCTACTGCTGATTTCAACGAAGACCAACCCTTCAGAATTGGTGCAGGCGTGTCAGGTAGCTCCTTGCAGCGGTTTTTTGGCGGAGACCTGGCGGAATTAATTTTTTACAATCGTGCACTTTCTGATGAAGAACGTGTTGAAATTGAAGATGAGCTCAAACTTAAATGGTTTAATATCCCCAAAGTTATTCAATGGCCTTCAGCCTCTGATATAATTTTTGGGGATGCGCTTTCTGAGTCTGTCCTTTCAGGGGGAGACGCCACTGTAGCCGGGGATTTTGAATTTGTCTATCCGGAAGAAATACCGGGTGCCGCAGGCCCCTATGAAGCAGAAGTAGTCTTTACGCCCAGTGGTATAGATAATGAAGGTGTTCCTTTTCAACCTGCTTATAAAAAAATCATTGTTACTGTGAATCCAAAACCCCTCACCATAACTGCAGACGATGCAGAGAAAACGTATGGTGAAGAGGATCCTGCTTTTTCTGTAAGCTATAATGGTTTTGTTCCTGGCCAGGATGAAAATGTCCTGAATGGTGAACCCGCCTTTACACGTGGTGTTGGAGAAAATGCAGGTGAATATGAGATAATTTCCTCAGGCCTTTCTTCTGATGATTATGATATTAGCTTTGTAAATGGCACTCTCAGCATTAATCCTCTTGAAGTTACAGTTTCAGCAGATTTTATTACTAAAGAATATGGGTTTGAAGATCCCTCTCTAACCTATACTTATGAGCCTTCACTTATTGGTGAGGATGCCTTTAGTGGAGAACTTTCCCGCGAAGAAGGAGAAAATGTTGGTAATTATGCTATCGGGCAAGGTAGCCTTGAACTAAGCACCAACTACATTCTGGATTTCACTGAAGGCGTGCTGGAAATCACCCAGCGAACCATAACTGTTACTGCAGATAATATCGCTATCTATTTTGGAAATGAAGAACCCTCCCTTACATATACCTACTCCCCGGAGCTTGTGGGTGATGATTCATTTGCAGGAGAGCTAACACGTGAAGCTGGCAGCGCTCCGGGCTTTTATGCTATTCAACAGGGCACGCTGGAATTAAATAATAGCTACAACCTGGTATTTATTGGAGCCATTTTTACTATTCATGCAGATTTGATTGCGCATTTTGATGCATCTGCTATCGAAAATCTTGAAAATGGTGACCATGTAGAGGAATGGTTGGATATTTCTACTTTTCAAAATACTGCCAGTCAAGGCTCTGATGAAAATCAACCCGAATTCGTTCAAAATGGAATAAATAACAAACCTGTATTGCGGTTTGACGGTAATAATGACTTTCTGCAGATTACGAACAATAACAGTTTGGATGTGGATGATGTAACCATTTTTACCGTATATCGCAATAAGCCAGCTGAAGGCAATTCCTTTCAGAACGCATTGGGTGTAATCACTGCCTTTGAGAGAGGAACAAGTAGCAGGAGCTGGTGGTTAACGCTCAGTTATGATTATAACGGGCAGGGGGCAAAACCTGGTGCACTTTGGTTCAGAACCTCTGATGGAAGTAGTTTTGCAAATGATTTAATAGCCAATGGAGAATATCACAACGGAGAGGCTTATTTGGCATCTGTTGTTGTTAATTCATCCGAAGATCAAAGCGAACTCTTTATTATCGGAGAAAATGAAGAGAATGAAGTAAGTACTAATGCATCCCCGATTGAATATAACAATAATCAGGTATTCAGAATAGGAGCTGGTACAAAATCCGGAGAAGGAGAAATAGCTGAGCGCTTTTTTGATGGAGATTTGGCTGAGTTGAGAATATATGGCCGCGCTTTATCCCCAGAAGACCGACTTGAAATAGAGCAGGAACTTTATGCAAAATGGTTTGGCCCTCAAATACCAGAAATTACTGCATGGCCCACTGCATCTGATATTACTTACGGACAAGCTGTATCAGCATCGATCCTTACTGGTGGTGACGCAAATGTTCCGGGTGAATTCTCTTTTAAGTATCCTGAAGTAATACCTGTTGCTGCAGGTCCTTATACTGCTACAGTAGTATTTACTCCGGATGATACAGATCAGTGGGAGATAGTAGAAGAGACGGTGGAGATTACAGTTAACAAAGCTGAAGCCACAATCGTGGTTAATGGTTATGAAGGCATATACGATGGACAAGCTTACGGAGCTACCCTTGTATCTGCTGATGGTGTGAACGAAGAAGATCTTGCGGAATCTGTAACTGTGGGTACTGAAACCTTTACCGATGTTCCCGGTGGTTCAGTCGCATGGTCATTTGAGCATAACAATTATGAAACCCAGAGCAGTACTGTAGATATCATCATTACCAAAGCTGAAGCCACAATCGTGGTTGCAGGTTATGAAGGTGTGTACGACGGACAGGCTTACGGAGCTACCCTGGTATCTGCTGATGGTGTGAACGAAGAAGATCTTGCGGAATTTGTAACTGT
>JAABSE010000060.1 GCA_011390575.1 Sphingobacteriia bacterium | reverse complement strand
TGTTATCAGCTTTAAAACTTAAAAAGCTTGCTCCAGCGCTGATGTTGGGTTGTACTCTGTACGCGCTGAAAATATATTGAATATGAAAGGGAATTCTAATCACATTCACTTTGTCTCCGTTTTCAGATAATCTGTGAAAGCCCACGCCTGTTTTAAAAAACAGTTTCTCACTGGCTCTTGGAACCCACAAGGATAAATACCCTCCCAACTCCCTGGCAAATTGGTCGTATCCTTTATATTTCGTTAATCCTGCGAAGGGTGTAATGGAAATCTTTAACAAGGGAAGTCTCTTTTCGTAAATAATGCAGTCCTCATCTTCACAAACCGCATGATGATAGTCTTCTGCCAATTGAATCAGACTTTGATGCGTTGGTTTTTTTATCTTCTCTATCCGGGATTGAAACCCGGGAGCATCTTGCATAAAAACATTCAGTAATCCCACATGTATAGTCGATTCATGCAATAGTTGTTTCCCATCAATGTATTTGATCCCTTCCGTATAAGGAATTTTTGTCAGCCTTACATCTTCCTTGTCAACATAATAATGGTCTCCCATATCATCACGCATATAATACATATTGACTTCGCCTTTGATCAGGTATTCCAGGAATACTTTTTTGTGATTTACTTCCCGCGACACAAAATACTTGCTGTCAATAAATCTGAATGCTGCAATATCATTGGGCGAATATTCATAAATGGTATTATCCGCATCTTTAAATCTGCACAGGCTACTCATTAATAAATCGCCCCGATAATCAATCTCACCATATACAGTGTCGCCTGCATTCTGTATAATATACCCCGGTCGGAAATCAGTCTGGGCATGTATTACGCCGGATGTGATGAGTATTCCAAATAAAATTAATCCTTTCAGTTTCATGTTTTACAAGTAGGGTTATTTGTTGAAAATGGTTTCGCAATGGTGATTTGGTAAACTACTATAGTGAAAGCTGCTGATTCTAATGCCCTCTTCTGAACCATTTCCGGTATCGATAAAAAAAACAAAACACGCTAAACTGGCTGAAACCTTATTTCTCCCCTCTGATCGTTCTCCAGGTCAATGGCATATTCTCCGGTTTCAAATATAAGGATTTGTTGTTAAATAATTTAAATGTAACAAAGTATTTTTACTAACCCTTTTAAAATATTTGCCTGTATGGGTCCGGGCGTGTGTATCCAAAAGGAATACATTGAAAAAAAGGCAGAAACGATGTTTGTTTCTACCTCTCTTAAGGGCTCAACGGCGCCTTAATTCCTCTATTGTTTGGGGTAAACTTCTCTATTCTTCTTTGATTATCCATTCAACAATGCTTATCACTATGACAATCTCTTTAGGGTTTAGAATAAGATCTGATATATAAGGACTTTCAATTTTCTTAATTTGTTATTTTTGTTTGCCAAAGCAATTTTAAAAATCTTGTGTCAGTTAGCCTATGGTATGAATCAAACATCAAACAAATTAATCTCTAATACAACGTACAGAGGATCCCAGCTCCGGAGAAAAGTCGTGCCTGTATACCTCGCTGAGAGTGAAGTAAATGCTCTGATGCCAGAAGATATTGGTACTAATCTCTTTATCGCTCCACCAGTGACCTGCGCCCTCAATGGCATAAAAAACGCCATCGTTTGTGCGGAAGCCACCCGGAAGAGCTGAAAAGCCTGTTTCGTTGGTTGCTCCCCTGTTAGGGTGCAACCATAAGCCTGTTCCTGCTTCTATAGTCCCGGTTGCTTTTAATTTACCGCCAGCATTATCATTCAGGTAATCAGACAAATTTGTCCATTCATTACCAGTTGGCAAATGCCAACCAACAGGGCAAGCACTCAAAGCCGCTGTGAGGTTATATAATACCCCATAAGTAGCGTAATTATCGGTTGCTTTAGCTGTACTTACGTCTGTTCCATTATAGTCATAGACATAATAGTAAGAAGTTGTTAGTGAACCCTCAGCTGGACCAACAACTTCTGGCAGATATTTCAGGTTTTCAGCCATCCATACTTGCTCTCCTATCGTAACGGCTTTGTATACATTACCGTCACGGGGATCAGTAAAACTAAGATAAGTTATGCCAGAATCATCATCGTCTCCGTTACCATTTTTGCCATCATCCTCTTTATCACAACTGCTTAGAGAAAATATAAATACACTCATGAATAGTAGTATTAAACCCAAAAAGCTTTTTTTATTTATCATTTTTTGATATTTGTTTAAATAAATGTTTTGTTGCATATGTGCATTTTATTCCAGTAGTATTAGCCGTTAAGGCATCTCTGTCAACCGACCATAGTTGCTTTACTTCATATTCTTCTGTCTGCTGGTTACAGTCATAGGTCCAAATAGCTTATAATGGGTCATAAACTACTGAGCTTTCTGAACTGAGATCATCTTTCTTCTCCGTATCGCTTGTCTTCCGGTCATCCTGCGTCAACGGTCGAACTGCCTCTAATTTATTATCAAAATATAGTTTTATCCACTAATTAGCAGTATGCGCGGGACAGGCATCTGACAAATAAAAAACAAATTATAAACAGATAAAATATATTATTTAACGTCTTTTACCTGGGATTCTGAACCTGAAAAATTATATAGTTGATAGGATACAACAGCCGGCCAAACCACCAGCAAAGAACAGATTAGCCTTTCATAGGCACCATCAAGGGTATCCGGAATTAATGTTAGTAGTGGAGCAAAAATGAGCCACAGAGAAGCAACCCAAAGTGAAAATCTTTTTAAAAAAGGTTTTAAGGATTTAAGATCAAAACTGATTAAAACAGTTGATATAAGAAACAAGCCAGCTAATATATACACCAGCTCACGATGAATATTATTGCCCGGTCTTCCTGCATACTGATTGTGTTCAGCAATTAAAACAAGGTTAATACTTATCAATACCAAAATAATCAGGCTGATAATCCATTTTATACCTTTACGTTTCCAGGTATACAATCCCACAGCAAGAGCCAGGTATCCCAATGCCAGTATATCCAGGCCCCAATCCTGTATCCAGCCGTACTTCCCAATTGCCAGCATGCTAATGGTATCGCTTATGGGATCATGCTTCTCATGAACGGCTATCCCTATTAAATCACTGGCCACCACAACGAAAGAACCCATGATTCCCAGGGCTCCGCAGATCTTATAAATTACAGATTTTTCCATTTTTTCAAAATATGGTAAATGACGTATTTCTAAATCAAGGCAAAATAAATAATCTATTCTGCCTGTTGGGCCGGATCAACTAATCCTGCAGTTATCTAGAGAATTCTTTAAATCACAATAATATTTCACTGTATCTTATTCGTATAAAGATTTCTTTCAAACCATGCCTGGTTCATTTAAAAAGTTGCACACCGTTTTAATTTTTTAATTTATTACAGCTATCCATAAAGGTAAGAAAACAGCGATGAAAACTGCAACCGTCGATTGCCAATAATAATTGGTTACGTACAACCCACTCAATAACAACAATGCATCATCTGTATTAGCTTCAATTTGTCCGCGGGTCGATGAACCAGAATACCTCACCATCACTCCTTCTGAATCAAAAATACTCCATTTTGTATTCCGTAGATTGTCATATTTCCAGCTAATCGTTTTATTATCAATCGAAATTCTGGCTTTAGTCATCCATGTATTATACTGTATTTTTCCCATAACTCTATTTTCTGATCTGTCAACAATTTCAGTATGCTGCTTAAAGAAACCTTTTGTTTTAAATGCATATGCCCTGCCATTAAAATTTCCATCAGCAGTCTGAGAAAACGACCTGTCTTTCAGTTTCCCAATTTGTTGTCCATTCGAATAAATGGTATACGAACCGGAGAACAATTTCTTTTTCCAGATGAGTTTGGTATCCATATCTGCTTTTTTTAATTCTTAAAAATACATCCCTTATTACCGGTGTTTTTAGTGCTTTCCTTTTTTAATTTTGAGGTGTTACATCTTTAATGAAGGAAAAAAAAATAATTTTGGACATTCCTGGTACTCTTATGATTTGTCTAAAGGTCAGAACCCCTGTAAGCATCCTTAGCACGATGTGCTGTAAGACTTACTTCACCCATTTAACCTACACACATAAACATCCCTTTAACCTGCATCACATATAAACATTTTTTAACATGGCTTTTATCTGATAAAAGAAAAGATGTTCTTTTCCCGGGTTTTAGGCAGTATGAATGGGCTGCGGGGTAGTGTTTTTTGCTGGCGGTTAGAAAGGGGTTCGGCTACGCTGCGAAATGATAGGATGATATTGATTCCACATCTAAAAGCATTGTCTCTTAACGAAAAAATACCGGGTGAGAATGCAAAATTTTTATTGATACGCTTTTATCCATTGAACTTCCAGTTGAAATTCACCGGATTGACCATCTGATATCATGACTCCCAGTTGCTGAATGTCTTTGGGTGAAACCGGTCCGACATCCCGCAGGATTCGTCCTCTGAATACAGGCACGCATTCATCAAAAGGAATAGCGATGGTTTGCCATTGATCGTTTTCAGTTTCAAAGTGATACCGGTAGGCTACGCCATCAAACCGGTCGCTGGTTCGCAATCTGAACTGGTATTTTTTGCCGTCTCCTTTTACCCGAATCAGGATGCCTTTAAATCCGTCGAGCTGAAACTGCATAGCTTTTGTTCGGGTAGAGGCAAAACCCCCATTATTTTCCAGCCTTACATTTCCGGAGAAAACAGCACTATTGCGATCACTCAAAACAAACCTGCTCCTGGACAGACCGCCCATAACGCCATCATTGACAATCAGCCAGTCGTCCATATTTTTCACCGTACCAAAATCAAATAATACGACCTCAGTGGAACCGGTAGTGTATGAATTCGCATTGCCGTTTAAAGTCATCAGAAAGAACATAGCTAAAAGGGTTGTTGAAAAAGATAGTATTGTTGGATAATTCATATCGGTTTTTTTTCAGGATTAGGTTTTACAGGCTTTTAGATGCCTATTTCATAAATAATACATCCTGCATCTAATAGCAGCAGTCTACACATTTTTATAACCCAATACCTGGTGTATTGTTCGCACATCATATCTGACATTCAATTGAGTACTCTCCCCAAACTTAGCGATAGGAATCGTCTTTCTGCACTAAGCGCTACCCTTGCGGACAGTTTACCCACCTGACAAAACCTTCTCACAATTAATAACAATTAATGCCCAAAAAATTCATTATATTTAGAAAAGCAGTACTTTTACAGTTGTTTAAAATTAAAAGCATAAAATACAGTGAAAACAGAACTAAACATCGGGGGATTAAGCATTCCCGTTCCCATTATCCAGGGTGGTATGGGCGTAGGTATATCCATGTCGGGCCTTGCGTCAGCAGTGGCCAACCAGGGTGGCGTAGGTGTAATATCAGCCGCCGGACTGGGGCTGGTGCACCGCAACAAAGCGCTGGACTATCTTGAAGCCAACATGGAAGGGCTGAGAACCGAAATCAGAAAAGCCAAAGAAAAAACCAAAGGCGTCATCGGGGTAAACGTGATGATGGCCATGACCAATTTTGCCGATTTGGTGCGCACTTCGGTTGCTGAAAAAGTGGATGTGATCTTTTCCGGGGCCGGACTGCCCATGGATTTACCCAAATACCTTACTCCTGACAGCACCACCAAACTGGTGCCCATCGTTTCTTCGGGCAGGGCAGCCAAAATATTGTGCGACAAATGGAAATCGCTATTCGACTACCTTCCCGACGCCATTGTGGTGGAAGGCCCTAAGGCAGGCGGACATCTGGGCTTTAAAAGAAACCAGATTGACGATGCACACCACAGCCTGGAAGAGCTGGTGCCGCAGGTAGCAGATGCCGTAAAACCTTTCGAGGACAAATACAACCAGGGCATTCCGGTTATAGCAGCCGGGGGCATCTATACAGGCAGAGATATGTATAACATCATGCAGAAGGGGGCCAAAGGGGTGCAAATGGGCACTCGATTTGTCACTTCTGAGGAATGCGATGCTTCTGCCGGTTTCAAACAAGCCTACATCAATGCCACCGAAAAAGACATCGAGATCATCCAGAGTCCGGTGGGCATGCCCGGAAGAGCGGTTCACAACAGCTTTATTGACAAAGTAAGAGATGGTTTGAAAACACCCCTCAAATGCCCTTTCCACTGCATCAAAACGTGCGATGTATCCAGCAGTCCTTACTGCATCATCACCGCATTGTACAATGCCTACAAAGGAAACATGAAGAGCGGGTATGCCTTTGCCGGGAGCAATGCCTACCTGGCCACGAAAATTACCACGGTAAAAGAGATTTTCACTGAGCTGATGGATGAATTTCAGAGTGCCATCAGCGGCACGGAAAACAAGGAGCAATAGGATCGCTGAAGGAAGTCGGAAGGCGCAATTCCATCGCTGAGCGGAATTTGCAATTCCGCTTTACAACACCGGATTATTTCAACCATAGTGGTCGGACGAGCTAAAAGTCATCTGACCACAATGCCTGGAGCAGTGGCGGGGTCACTGCAAGTGGCCCCGCCACGAACTTCAAAGATCATTTAAAAAATCTGTACTTTTTTCACTGCCATGGTTTCAGTACCCTGAACTCTGAGCAAATAAAAACCGGGCTCAACAGAATTCAGCGGGATAAGGAAACTGCGACTATTTTGAACCTTTTGTTGCAGAATCACCTTCCCGCTTTCATCGGTCAGTTCAAGGCTCTCCATCACAAAATCTGCCTCCACCGAGAGTTGATCCCTGGCCGGGTTGGGAAACACCCTTATTGCAGTCTCCTGAGCCTCGGCAATAAGGCTGGGTTGTTCAAACACTGCCGTTACCTGCAAATCATTTCCCGGCATAGAAAAAGTATAGGAAGCATATTGGGAAAGGATCTCCCCCTCTTCATCTGCCCAGTGCAGGAAAGAATATCCGGTTCCGGGAAAAGCACTCAGGTTGATGGATTGACCGTAGGGATAGGTCTCCAGATCAGGATTGACCGTTACACTTCCCCCATCAGCATCAGAGAGCAGTACTTCCAGCTGGTATTCCCGGGGGACAAAATCCACACGAACGTTCAAAACGGTCTGCAAATCTTCTACAAAATAGGCCAGTTCTGTATAGTCCGGCAATATTGCACCATTGATTTTCCAGGTGTCAACATCATATCCGGTGGCAGGATCTGCCACAAATTCAACTTCGCTCCCGAGATCTGCCACATAACCACTGGATACCCAGTTTCCATCTACACGCGCTTTCAGGGTACCTTCTCCTTGCCCTACAGTAAAATGCACTGCAAATTCGGTAGGAATTTCCTGGAATACGGCATAAAAAGTTTTGCTTTCGGCAGTCATGGTGTGGGTAAAATCTGCATTTTCGTTGATGATATCACCCTGTGTATTTTCCCAGTACAAAAATTCGTAGCCGGCTTGTGGTACAGCACTCACTTCTACTTCGTGCCCTACAGGATAAACACCCGAACCCTGTGTTGATCCCCCTTCCGCATCAGCGGAATAAACATACAATGGGTGTACATTATCACCCATGTAAATATCGAGATCGATGCGTTCGTAATTGCTCACTGAGAGTCCGGTCATGGTTACAGGCTGATAGCCATCGGCTACAAACTCAACATTGTAGGTTCCTGCAAATACAGGTCTGTTGAAATATCCCGAAGGCATGCGGGTAGCAACTTCTGAATTCAACATATCATGCTGCTGCAGAAAAACCGTTGCTTCCATGGGGGCTCCCGACTGGGCATCTTTTACGATTCCGTGAAAACCATAGGTAGCCTGTTTGATATAATTAATGAGCGAGCGATAGTTATACTCCCAGTGTGCCGGAAGCAGGTCCGGATTGAGCAGTTTCTGGTTGCTCAGTTCAAGGGTAAATTCCCGGCAGCTGTGAAAGTAATTAAAGTAATCCTGGCGTGTGCCGTAAGCCACGTACCAGTCACCACCATGGGTAACACCATCACCCTGCCCGGTCATGTAACCTGACGCAGCATAGGTATGCACGGTATCCACGAATTCATACATCACAAACTCCCACCAGTCATGGTCTGCATGCAATTGCTGGGAGGAAAGCCAGCTGTCCCAGGGGAAATTTACCAGCTCAATTCCACCATGCATATTGGCCGATAAGATAAAATCGGTACTGTCGGCCAAAGCCATCATGGCGATGGTTTCAGGCTGAATGGGCATGGCAGGAGGATTGGGATAGCTGGGATGAGGCCCGGGATAATTACGGTTCAGGTCTTTTCCGTTGGCATTGGAGCGTGTGGCTCCATTCACGGTGGCATTATTGTTTGTATAGGTACCGTCGGGATTTTCGTTGGGGCAGATCCAGATTTCCACCTGGTTCATCAATGCGGTAATTTCATCATCAGTCCCGTAATTGTTGAGAAGATGATGTATAAGCCTTAGCGAAAGGATAAAACCTGTGGTTTCGTCGCCATGCATGGTTGAGGTATACATAACCTGTGGCACAACCCTGTCTTGTTCAATATCGGGTCCGATTTGAGCAAAAAGCAAATCACGGCCCATTACCGTAGAGCCAATGTTGTGGATTCTTACAAGGTCAGGATACTCCTGTTCAAACTGATACATCAGGGCAACATAAGCCTCATAGGTAGGATAAAAATCCCATGTGTCGGTCAGGCTTTTCGCTACAATTTCCTCCACATCCACCATCCTCAGATCGAAGTCTACTGTGCCGGGGCTTTTCTCAATTCTGAAATCTATCTCATTTTCCTCCATATAGGCAAAAGCCTCACGGTTAACATACAGGTAGACCCTGTCGATTTCAGAATAATCCATGGAAGCGAGCAAAGCAAGCTCGGATGTGTACAATTCTGAACTTATACTCAGGTATACTTCCGGGTATTCAGCAAGACGGTTTTTGATATTCTTAACATCTCCCGGAGATTGGGCATAGATTGTCAGAGCAGGAAACAGAGCAAAAATGAACAGTAAAACCCTTAAAAGGTTTAGTGTGTGTTTTCGGGTTGGAAAGGATGTTTTCTTTTCTGAATCAGGAAAGGTAATACCGGCGCCTGCCTTATTACCAGTGTAAGTAGTAAAAATCATTTGCAGCTTTTTGTGTTTTGGACGGATATTTGTCAGATGTGCAAATGTACAAATCTTTCTTTTATAAATATTTTTCAGGGGCAAAAAAATGAAAAAAACAGGCGAAATGCGTAAAAAACTTCAAGCCTAAAAATTGTAATTTTACAAGTTGTTTAATTATTGTTTTTAACTAAAAAACTAACTATCACAACCCAAACAAAACCTTTTATGATACAGTTCACCTCACCGAAAACCAGCCTTTTATCCCTGATGGTAACTCTAACCATCCTGTTGATTTCGACGGATGTTTTTTCCCAGTCACGATTGTACAATGTGGTAATGGACGACAACCATTCCCGGGCCAAACGTTACCTGACAAGGGGCGACGACCCCAACGGAGATGGCAATCCTCAGTATATCCCCCTTATTGGAGCAGCCGAAGTAAACCATTACCGGATGGTGGTTTTGCTGGTAGAAAACAGTGCCAATGTAAATATTCAGAACCACATAGGTTTTACCCCGTTGATGGAAGCAACCATCCAACGCAACAACCGAATAATGAATTACCTGGTAAACAACGGAGCACAGCTGGAAATGAAGGCCAACAACGGGGCCACAGCATTGATGGTAGCAGTAAATGAAGGAAACATCCGGGGCACCCGGCTTCTGCTTGAATATGGCGCCAACACCAATACTGCTGATTTTAATGGGCTCACTCCCCTGATGCGGGCCATGGAAAACGGAAACAATGTGGAACTGGTCAATTTGCTGGTAACCCACGACGCCGACATGAATGCGAAAAATCCGGAAGGAACGCCTGTAATGATGGTTCACCCCTACAGAAACAGAATCCCTGTGTACCGCGAGCTTATCAAGCTGGGAGCCGACATTCATATAACCGATAAAGAAGGGAAGACCCCCCTCATCAAAGCCGTTACAGAAGGAAATATGGAAATGATAGAAATGCTGATTGAAAGAGGCGCCGATCGTTTTGCCAAAGACAACAACGGCTTGTCAGCCAATGATTATGGCCTTGCCCAGATGGAAATCCGGGAATACTTCGAATCGCTGGACCAGCAACCACAACAGGCAGAGTGATCGATATAAGTTAAATCACAATTAAATTACCATACTATGGATTTAAGAAAAAAATGGAGTGCACTTACGCTGAACACAAAATTCACCATTATGATTTCAGGGTTTATTATGTCCATTATATTCCTGTTGGGAATTGTAGTGCTGCAATCCCGGAAATCAACTCAGATTCAAGATAATACCGACAGGATGATAGCTCATACATATGATTTGGTTAGCATGCTTGAGCTGAATCACAACGCGAAAAAGGAAAGCATCTCCATTGCCCTTCCCCTGGCCGAAGAGGTATTCGACCACGAAGGTTTTCTTTCCATGGATACTGTACCCTTTAATACAACAGTAACCAACCAGGAAACGGGCGAAACCCGGAATGCTGAGTTTTACCCCCTGCTTATAAATGATGAAATGCTTTGGAACAACAACAGCATTGTTGACCGTATTATGAATCTGGCGCAGGTAACCTCTACCATTTTCCAGCGAATCGACGGAGGCTTTTTGCGTATCTCCACCAACGTACGTACATTACAGGGACAACGGGCCATTGGCACCTTTATTCCTGACAGCTCGCCCGTTGCCCGGCAACTGCTAAATGGAGAGACCTTTACAGGCAGGGCTTTTGTGGTCAACGATTACTATATCAGCGCATACAAACCCATCTATGTGGATGGTGCCATTGAAGGAGCCCTCTATGTCGGCATCCCTGAAAAAGACCTGGGTTTTCTGGAAGAAAAATACCACAACACCCAATACCTGGAATCGGGGTACCCGTTTCTGATCGACAACCAGGGAAACATTCTTATCCACCCCACAGAACAGGGGACCAACATCGCCCAATCCAATGTATTCAAAAGAATTACAGAACAACAGGAAGGCAGCATTATTTATTCATGGCCCGAAGATGACAGAAATGCGCCAAAAAGAAGGCTGTTTTTCCGTTATTTTGCCCCTTACGAAACATACGTGGCGGCAAGTGTTACAGAATATGATTTTGTAGACGGTTCCCTGATCCAGGCCCGCAACATGATCTTAATCATGAGTATTTTTAGCGTTATCATCGTTGTTTTTCTTACCCGCCTGATCATGCGACGCATCTCACAGCCCATTACCCGGATTGCACAATATCTTGAAAAGCTTTCACTGGGTGTACAGGTTAAACCTTTTGAAACTACAAGGGAAGATGAAATAGGAGAGATTGCCCGATCGCTCAACAAGCTTATTCACGGATTGAAAGAAACCGCTGTTTTTGCCAATGAAATAGAAAAGAAGAACTTTGAACACGATTTTTCGCCCCTGAGCAATGAAGATGTGCTGGGAAATGCCCTCATCGACATGCGTGAGAGCCTGAAAAAAGCTGAAACAGAAGAAGAAAAAAGAAAAGAAGAAGACCAGAAACGCAACTGGACTACCGAAGGACTGGCAAAGTTCAGCGATATCCTGAGACAGGACAATGACAAAATTGAAGCACTTTCATTCAACATCATCAGAAACCTGGTGAAATATCTCAAAGTCAACCAGGGGGGGCTGTTCATTATCAATGACGAAGATGAGCAGAACAAGTTCCTGGAACTTACAGCCTGTTATGCATTCGACCGGCAGAAGTTTCTCACCAAAAAGGTACATATTGGCGAAGGCCTTACCGGCACCTGTTACCTGGAACAACAGACCATTCACCTGAAGCAAATTCCGGAAAACTATATCAATATCACCAGTGGATTGGGAGAAGCCTCTCCGGGCAACCTGCTTATTGTTCCGTTAAAACTCAACGAACAGGTTTACGGGGTAGTGGAACTGGCCTCATTTGAGGAATTTCAACCCCATGAGATTGAATTTGTGGAAAAAATTGCAGAAAGTATTGCTTCTACCCTTTCCAGCGTAAAAATCAACATGCGCACCGCCCTGTTGCTCGAGCAGTCGCAACAACAAGCGGAAGAAATGAAAGCCCAGGAGGAGGAGATGCGACAAAATATGGAAGAACTGGAAGCCACCCAGGAAGAAATTGCCCGCAAAAGTGAAGAACAAAAACTTAAAGATGAGCAGATGCAGGCAGAGCTGAACGAAAAAGTGGAAGAGATGCATGCCCAGGAAGAAGAGATGAGACAAACCCTTGCATCGATGGAAGAAAATCAGAAGGAGATCGAAAAGGTCAGGGAAGAACTGGGTGCCCTGGTGGATAACATGCCCGGCATCGTTTACCAGTGCATCAACGACGAACACTTCACCATGGATTTCATGAGCGACTACTGCGAAAAAATCACCGGATACAAAGCAGATGACTTTATTGGCAATAAAAACATAACCTATGCCGAACTCATTCACCCTGATGATATCCACAGCGTTACCAAGGCCATTGAAAAAGCCATGAAAGAGAAAAAACCTTTCTACGCAGAATACAGACTCAAAGACAAAAATGGTAAATACCGCAAGGTAGGTGAGCATGGTTCGATGATGATGGACAAACATGGAGACATTCATCATTTGCAGGGACTGGTATTTGAGTTGAAATAGCCTTCAAATTCCATCAGGAATTTTTTCAGACCGGAAGTGGTCTTGTATGGCCTGCTGAAGGACTTATAAAAAAGGGAACTCCATAAAACCGGGAGCTCCCTTTTTACTTTCAACCCACATACCACTCTTCAGCAGTTTTTAATCTCCCCAAGAATGTGTACTTTTGCAAAAAATTCAGCAAGGGGCTGCCCCGGAAAATTTTACCCTAACCCATAAGCCATAACAAATTGACTACAACCAATATACCCTCACAAGCGAAATCCACCCCACTGCAAAACGAGATACGCAGAAGACGAACTTTCGGCATCATCAGCCACCCCGATGCCGGAAAAACGACCCTTACCGAGAAGCTTCTCCTTTTTGGGGGTGCCATTCAAACTGCCGGGGCAGTAAAATCCAACAAGATAAAACAGGGAGCCACCTCCGACTTCATGGAAATTGAACGCCAGAGAGGAATTTCGGTAGCTACATCTGTAATGGGCTTCGAATACAGAGGCGTAAAAATCAACCTTCTGGATACCCCCGGCCACCAGGACTTTGCCGAAGACACCTACCGCACACTCTCAGCCGTTGATAGTGTAATCCTGGTGATTGACAATGCCAAAGGGGTAGAAACACAGACTGAAAAGCTTATGCAGGTGTGCCGTATGCGCAATACCCCGGTTATCATCTTTGTCAACAAGCTGGACCGCGAAGGACAAAACCCCTTTGACATCCTGGATGAGATAGAAGAAAAACTTGACATAAGGGTAAGACCGCTTACATGGCCCATCAGCATGGGAAAGACCTTCCAGGGAGTTTACCACCTGGTAAATAAGAATATCTATTTTTTCAAGCCCAACAAACAAAAACTTGAAGATGAAGTAACGGAAATCCAATCGCTGGATGATCCCATGCTGGACACCCTTATTGAAGAACAAGCTGATATATTGAGAGAGGAAGCCGAGCTTATTGAAGGTGTTTACGACCCTTTTGATGAAAAAACCTACAAGGCAGGAAAAGTGGCTCCGGTATTTTTTGGCAGTGCCCTCAACAATTTTGGCGTAAAGGAACTGCTGGACACCTTTATTGATCTGGCCCCCTACCCTGCCCCCAGAACTACCGACAGCCGTGATGTAAAACCCGATGAAGAGAGTTTCTCGGGGTTCGTTTTTAAAATCCACGCCAACCTTGACCCGCGCCACCGCGACCGGATTGCTTTCTTAAGGGTTTGCTCAGGCAAATTTGAACGCAACAAAAACTACCTGCACGTAAAACAAGGGAAAAGCTTCAAATTCAGCAATCCCACCAGTTTTATGGCCAACGACAAAAATATTATTGACGAGGCTTACCCGGGAGATATTGTAGGTCTTTATGACACCGGTAATTTCCGTATCGGAGACACCCTTACCGAAGGAGAAAAAATCATTTTCAAAGGTATCCCGACTTTCTCCCCCGAGATCTTTAAGGAGCTTATCAACACGGATCCCATGAAAGCCAAGCAGCTCGAAAAGGGCATCAAACAGCTCACCGACGAGGGAGTCGCGCAGCTGTTTACCCAGCAGCCCGGAAACCGGCGTATCATTGGTACGGTGGGCGAATTGCAATTTGAAGTAATTCAGTTCCGCCTGCTTCATGAGTACGGGGCATCCTGTCGCTTCGACTTTCTGAACTTTTATAAGGCCGTGTGGATTACCTCTGACAACAACAAGCAATTACAGGAATTTATCAGTCAGAAATACCGCAATATGGCAATTGACAAATATGGCAATCATGTTTTTCTTGCCGAATCAGAATGGCTGCTGAAACGTTCTATGGAGAATTTTCCTGATTTGAAATTTCATTTTTCCTGGGAAGTAGTATAATGAGCTTTGTACGATTATTTTTCAACAACTGGAAGATCCTGCTGTTTGCCATCATCCTGACATTTTTTTCAGGTTTTGGCCAAACGTTCCTGTTATCCCTCTACATCCCTCACATCATTCTCGAGTTTGATATCAGTCAGTCGCTCTTCAGTTCTATTTATGCCATTGCCACTTTGTGCAGCGGGCTTACCATAATTTTTGCCGGTAAACTTATCGACCGCATCCCTTTGATACGATTTGCCCTGCTGGTGATAGCGGGAATCATTCTTGCCAATACCGTTGCGGGGTTATCAGCCAACCTGATCATGCTCTTTGCTGCTTTTTTCTTATTGCGCTTTTTCGGGCAGGGATTGCTCTCGCACACCTCTATCACATCGGTAGGCAGATATTTTAACCGGGCACGCGGCAAAGCGCTAAGCATAGCATACCTGGGCTTCCCCATTGCCGAAGCCGTATTCCCTATCACCGTTGTATCGGTGATTGCTGCGATAGGTTGGCGCGAATCGTTTCTCTACAGCGGTCTGTTCATATTTCTCACCCTGTTTCCCCTGACCTGGTTTTTGCTCAAAGGTTTCGACCGTCATAAGGTAGTGGAAAGTTTCTCTCCACATACGTCCCCAAAAACGGATACAACTCCTGAGCCCAATGTATCCTGGAGCCAGAAAAAGATTGTAAAAGATTTGCAATTTTACATATATGCTCCCACGGCCTTTATTACCGGATTTGCACAAACAGCACTTTTTTTCTTCCAGACTTTCATTGCCGCTCATAAAGGCTGGTCGGTAGAATGGATGGCCCTTAGCATTGCCGCTTATGCACTGGCATCTTTTTCCTTTTCTATCCTTACGGGCCCCCTGATTGATCGCTTTTCGGCAAAAGCCATCTTTCCTTTTGTCCTGGTACCCCTGGCACTGGGGTTGCTGGTACTGGTATTTTTCAGCCACCCGGCAGCGGCAATTGTATTCTGGTTTTTGGTCGGTATGACTGGCGGGGCTAACCCCACTACAGGCAATGCAATATATGCTGAAACCTACGGTGTTAAAAACCTGGGCAGTGTCCGAAGCATTTTTACTTTCGTTATGGTCACCAGCACAGCTGCAGGCCCGGTTCTTTACAGCCTCCTGCTCGACAATGGGTTTAACTTTAACCACATACACCTGGCCATAACCGGCGTTATCCTCCTCAACATCCTTTTTGTTCTCTGGGGATTCAACAAATACAACAGACAGCAAAGTATGAGTTAATGCTCATCCACTACTTTTCCTTCCAGTGACTTGAAACCATGCCCCAGGATTTCTGAAGCTTCAATCACGGTAAGGAATGCTTTGGGATCAATTTCATTCACATATTCTGTGAGAATGGATAACTCACGTCGGCTAACATTCACAAAGATGATTTTCTTTTCTGCCTGGTTGTACATCCCTTTTCCTTCTATCAGCGTTCCACCCCGCTTCAAATCATGAAGAATTTTGTCACTGATTTCCTGGTACCTGTCGGAAATGATAAATACAGTTTTTTCATAACTCATCCCTTCCATGGTAACATCTATAACTTTTCCGGTGATAAAAATCACTATCCAGGAATAAAGGGGGATATCCCATTGCCTGAAAGCCACCAACCCTACCAGCACAATGATAGAGTCAATAATCATAAGTGTTTGTCCCACAGGCACACGGGTATATTTGGTGGCCAGCATGGCCATGATAGAGGAGCCTCCCGAAGATGCTTTGGCCTTAAAAATCAACCCCAGACCAAACCCAATGAGGATTCCCCCAAAAATGGATGAAAGCAGCGCTTCATCTTCTACCAGGGGTTGATTGCCCCAGAAATAAGTAAGCCCGTCAATAAACACTGAGGCCAGAACAAAGCCCACAACTGTTTTTACCCCAAAGCGGGGTCCTAAAACACGGATACCAATAATGGTAAGAGGAATGTTAAAAGCAAGACCTGTCAATCCTACCGGAATAAGCCCTTCTGTGAGGTGATACAGTACTATCCCGATTCCATAAACTCCTCCGGGCACCAGCTTATAAGGACTGATAAAAAACACAAAACCTGTCGCCATGATAAAACTACCCACCAAAATGAGCGAATAGGAATAAAACCATTTGCGGGAGAATAATTTTTCTTTCGTTACAAAGGCCATAAATTCTCTGAATAAAAAATTTTAACAAACTTTATTTGTCGTGCAAAGGTAAGCTCTTTTTTGCTTCCAAAGCCCTGAAATGCTCTTTTAACACACCTGATTGCTATTTTAACGAACATGGCCGATACAAGCTTATGGTGAATCAACAATCAGGCATAATCAAAGCTGTTTTTTCAGTATTTATACCCTATACCATGCCGTCATAATGATTACTTTTGCTGATTCAGACAACCCAAATTGCATCACTTCGAAATGGACAACAACAATCTCACCCCGGTAAAAAGTGCCCTTATCAGCCTGTTCCAGAAAGAACCGGCAGCCGAACTCATCCAAACACTTGCTGAATCAGGTGTAAAGCTGTATTCAACAGGAGGAACCCTCGACTATATCCAGAAAATGGGATACGAAGCCACCCCCGTGGAAGAACTCACTCAATATCCATCGGTTTTTGGAGGCCGGGTAAAAACCCTGCACCCAAAAATATTTGGAGGAATCCTATACCGCAGAGATAATGAATCGGATCTGAAAGAACTCAGCCATCATCAAATCCCTACCATCGACATGGTTATTGTAGACCTCTATCCCTTTGAGGAAACGGTAGCAGGCGGAGCTGAAGAAAGTGAAATCATTGAAAAAATTGACATCGGAGGCATTTCCCTCATCCGGGCGGCAGCAAAAAACTTCAGGCACACCTGGATAGTGGCCTCGTCCGAACGCTACAATGAAGCAACAGGAATACTGAAAACCCAGGGTATTGCCTCCAGTCTGAGCCAGAGAAAAGAATTTGCGGCCCATGCCTTTCATGTTTCGTCGCATTACGATACGGCCATCTTTGACTACCTCGCCCCCGGCCAGTCAGACAGTTTCAAAAAGAGTATCCCCCTGCACAAGGAGTTGCGCTATGGAGAAAATCCCCACCAGAAAGGCTATTTCTACGGAGATTTGAACCAGGTCTTCACCCAATTGCACGGCAAGGAGCTATCGTACAACAATCTGCTTGACATTGACGGGGCCGTAGCACTCATTTCCGAGTTTGACGAACCCACCTTTGCTATCATCAAACACACCAATGCCTGCGGGTTAGCAACGCGCCCCCGTATCCAGGAAGCATACCGCGATGCACTCGCTTCGGATCCCATTTCCGCCTTTGGCGGAATTTTGATTGCCAACCGTAACATTGACACTGATACTGCGTATGATATCAATGAATTGTTCTTTGAAGTTATACTGGCTCCCGACTACGAAAACGAAGCCTTGCAGGTGCTGAAGCAGAAGAAAAACCGCATTATCCTGAAAATAAACCATCTGCAACAACAAGAATGGTTCTTCAGATCGACGCTTAACGGCGTTTTGGCGCAAAGTGCCAATACAGAACAAACACCACAGGAAAGCTGGAGCACTGCTACCCATAACGGTCCTGACCAGCAGGCTGCAGAAGACCTTTTGTTTGCCAATAAAATTGTAAAGCATACCAAATCCAATGCTATCGTGCTGGCTGCCAACAAACAACTGCTGGCTTCCGGCACAGGACAAACTTCCAGGGTTGACGCACTCCGGCAGGCCATTGTCAAGGCCAAAGAGTTTGGTCATCAGCTCAATGGCGCAGTGATGGCATCGGATGCGTTCTTTCCCTTTGCCGACTGTGTGGAGATTGCTCACAAAGAAGGCATTGATAAAGTTATTCAACCCGGAGGATCAGTCAGAGATCAGGAGTCGGTAGATTATTGCAACAACAACGATATGGTCATGGTGATGACCGGCAAAAGACATTTTAAACACTAAAAAAAAATTACTTAAATCATACAACAATGGGTTTATTTTCCTTCCTTACCAAAGAAATAGCAATTGACCTTGGCACAGCCAATACAATCATTATTCACAACGATAAAGTTGTAGTTGAAGAACCTTCTATAGTAGCTATTGAGCGCTCGAGCAATAAAGTAATTGCTGTAGGTCGAAAAGCTATGATGATGCACGGCAAAACCCATGAAAATATCAAGACCCTGCGCCCGCTGCGCGATGGTGTAATTGCAGATTTTCAGGCTGCTGAAGCCATGATCAGAGAAATGATCAAAATGACTGAGACCAAAAAACCATTCTTCCCACCTTCTCTGAAGATGGTAATTTGTATTCCTTCGGGCATTACGGAGGTAGAAGAACGTGCTGTGCGTGACTCCTGCGAGCAGGCCGGTGCCAAAGAAGTACGACTCATTCATGAACCCATGGCGGCTGCCATTGGTATCGGAATTGACGTGCTGGAACCCACCGGAAACATTGTTGTGGACATAGGCGGTGGAACCAGCGAAATTGCGGTGATTGCCCTGGGAGGTATTGTTTGTAACAAGTCTATCCGCATTGCCGGTGATGACTTCAACTACGACATCGAAGAATACATGCGTAAGCAGCACAATATTCTGATTGGTGAGCGTACCGCCGAACGAATCAAAATTGAAGTAGGTGCAGCCACCACCGAACTGGAGAACCCACCTGCTGACATTGCAGTGCACGGAAGAGATATGATGACAGGAATTCCCAAGGAAATCATTGTCAGTTACACCGAAATAGCCCAATGCCTCGACAAATCCATCACTAAAATCGAAGCGGCTGTTCTCACAGCACTGGAAATGACACCACCCGAGCTTGCTGCCGACATTTTCAGAACCGGCATATACATGGCTGGCGGGGGATCTTTGCTCAGAGGACTTGACAAACGAATCAGCCACAAGACCAAACTTCCTGTGCACGTAGCCGAAGACCCCCTGAGGGCTGTGGCCAGAGGCACCGGTATAGCATTAAAAAACTTTGATAAATTTCCATTCCTTATCAAATAATCATCACCCTAAGGTCAGAGTCCGGTTCTTATGCGCAATCTGTTCAACTTCATAGCCAGGCACTATTTCTTTTTCCTGTTTATCTTTTTACAGGTTGTTTCCTTTGCTTTGATTATTCAGAACCATTTTTATCAGCGATCCGCTTTCATCAATTCTGCCAACTATCTTACCGGCAATATTTTTGAAACAAGGAGCAACATTGAGCTTTATTTTAACCTCAGAACCATCAATGAGGAACTGGCAGGCAACAACGCCAAATTACTGGAAAGCATCCCCGGGTCATACCTGAAAACCGATCAGCAAATTTTCACTTTCAACGACACACTTTACCAGAAACAGTTCAGTTACATCAACGCCCGGGTTATCAACAATTCGGTGCGCAACCGCAACAATTACATCACCCTCAACAAGGGGCGCAGACACGGCATCAAACCCGACATGGGTATCATAACCCCCCAGGGAGTTATCGGCATTGTAAAAGAAGTATCTGCCAATTTCAGTGCTGCCCTTTCCCTCCTGCATTCCGACATGCAGGTGAGTGCCAAAATACAGAAAAACGATCACCTGGGCACCATCTTATGGGAGGGATACCATCATGAAAATGCAACCATGCTGTATATACCTCCGCACGTGGCACTGGAAAAGGGAGATACCATTGTTACCAGTGGCTTTTCACATATTTTTCCGGAGGGAGTATTCATCGGAACCATCGCTGATTATGAAATTCGCAGGGGTGATAACTTTTTCACCATTGAAGTAGAACTGGCTGCCGATTTCAATCAACTGAATTATGTTTCGGTGGTAACCAACCTGTATCAGAATGAACTAATAGAGCTGGAAACCGCAGCAAGTCAACAATAAAAACAGTAACCATTGACATGGACCTCAATATCTTTAAACATACCGGCAGATTTCTGATTTTGATTGCTATACAGGTAGTGATATTGAACCATATATACTTTGGGGGATATATTACCCCTCACATTTATCCCTTATTTATCCTTCTTCTTCCTTTTGATGTGAAGGGATGGGTGTTGCTTGTAGTTGCATTTTTCAGTGGCCTTGCCGTTGATATGTTTTCTGACTCAATGGGTATGCACGCTGCTGCATCTGTTTTTATGGCCTTTATGCGACCAACGGTTATCCGGCTGATTTCTATCAAAACGGATTTTGACCAGGGTGAAGAACCCAGAATTGAAAACAAAGGCCTGGGATGGATCCTCTTATACACTTTTATTCTGGTATTTCTGCATCACATGGCATTATTTATCATAGAGGTTTTCCGGCTCGATGAACTCCCCCAGGTACTCCTTCGCACACTTCTTAGTACAGGTTTCTCTCTTGTAATTATCATCGTGGCACAACTGCTTATGGGAAAACAATCAAAATCAAGAATATAAAGGGGCTTGAAAATCTATGGTTTCTGATAATTTTGTGCTTTTTAATTTTATTTATTATATAGACCACTTAATTAACAAATTAGCCCAACTTCCCCTATTAATCTATAAATTACGGGTTAAAAATTCTTAAACCAAATGGTATCAAAAGGTATTGGTATAAATTTGTAGCCTTATGTAATTTACTGATTTGCCCCATTGCTTACAATGAAAATTTATCCTTCAACGTGTACCCTCTTCCTGCTGTCTGTAGTTTTTGCTTTGACAGGATGCAAAGACAACACCAATGGTGTTGATGAAGGAGATATAGTTATTTCCGGTCAGTTTCGTACCAATCAACAACAGAAGATCATTTTTGAAGAGCTCACTCCCACCGATTTAATCAGTATCGACACAATAACAACTGACAGCCGGGGAAACTTCAGTTACACCCATTACATAGAGAATGCCGGATTTTATCGCTTAAGACCCCTGGAAGGCCGGTTTATTACCCTTGCAGCGGAGCCCCGGGAAAAAATTTATATCACAGCTGATTTCGATGATATCAGAGGAACCTATACCGTAACCGGTTCTCAAGGGTCGGAAATATTGTGGAAACTTACCCGTAACCAAATCAAGGGATTGCAAGAAGCAGATTCCCTTCGCACGGTATTTCACGAAAACAAATTTGAACCTGAATTTGAAGAGCTCAGACAAGAGTTGAAGACCCGATACCAGCAAATAAAAGAAGAACAGGTTGAATTTGCACTCAATATTGTTGAAGAAAACCCTAATTCCCTGGCTTCCATTCTGGCGCTCTATCAGTTTTTTGAGGATAAATTATTGATCACCGAAACAGAGCATTTTGATTATTTTGAAAAGTTGAGCCAGTCGCTTTGCAGCTCCTATCCTTCCAACAAGCATGTGATCAACCTTAAAAAACGTGTTAATGATTTCAAAAGGGAAGAACAGGAAAGGCTGCGCAATGAAGAAAACCTTGCAGTAGGAAGTATTGCCCCTGACATAACCCTTCCCAATCCGGATGGAAAACAAACATCCCTGTCATCGCTGGAAGGGAATGTTGTGCTGATAGATTTCTGGGCAGCGTGGTGTCCGCCCTGCAGAGAGGCCAACGCTATTCTGGGTGAATTGCACAAAAAATATAACGATGACGGATTTGAAATTTTTGCCGTATCTCTTGACCGCACAAGAGATCAATGGTTAAATGCCATCAAAAAGGATAGCATTACCTGGTCGCAGGTGAGCGATCTGCGTTTTATGAATTCTCCCGTGGTAAGCCTTTATAACGTAACGGAAGTACCCCATTACGTTCTCATTGACAGAGAAAGAAGAATCATTTCCCGAAACTTCAGCATTACCGATTTGGAAAGCCTCTTGCAGGAAAATCTCTGATCATTCATTAACTTCATTATTTTTGTGGAAAAATATCCTGATGAAGTTTTCCCCCACTGTAATCTTATTGATTTGGACTCTTTTGCTCCCTTTACATGGGCAAACAGTCCCTGGCGCATTTCGTCAGCAAGCCAACATCGAAATACAGGCTGAACTTGCAGACTCTGAACGCACACTCCATGCGGAAATGAAACTGGAATACATTAACAACAGCCCCGACACATTGCATTCCCTGTACTTGCATCTCTGGGCCAATGCCTACAAAAATAATCATACCGCTTTCGCCAAACAGCTCATTGAAAACAGAAACTACGATTTCCACTTTGCCGCAGAGGAAGATCGGGGTGGCTATGAAAGCATTGAATTCAGATCAACCGACAGCAGACTGAGCTGGAGCAATTACAGGGCTGCTGAAGACATTGTGGTGCTTTACCCTGAAGAACCTGTTTTTCCTTCAGATACCCTTATCATCCATATGTCTTTTTCCCTGGTATTTCCTGATGCCCGGTTTTCCAGGCTGGGCCATCACAACGAGGCCTTCTACGCCACGCAATGGTATCCCAAACCTGCCGTGTATGACCGTAATGGCTGGAACCCGATATCTTACCTGCACCGGGGTGAGTTCTATTCCGAATTTGGAAATTTTCGCCTCACCCTTACCCTTCCCGAAAATTATGTGGTGGCTTCAACCGGAATTCTTCAAAATGATGAGGAAAAAGAATTTCTCCGCCAATTGGAACAACAAACACGTGCACAGGGTGCCGAATCTCCGGATGCAGCTGATGCACCTCCACCCTCGGCTACAACCAACAAAACACTCTGTTTTTACCAGAAAAACATACACGACTTTGCCTGGTTTGCTGACAAACGTTTCAAGGTTCTTTCAGATAAGGTCATTCTTCATAACGAGGATACTGTTTCATCTTACGCATTTTTCACCCACCAGTCAGCTCTGTGGTTTAAAGCAAACGATCATCTTGCAGAATCCGTGCGCTATTTGTCAGAAATGCTTGAGTCCTACCCCTGGGGCCAGGTAACGGCAGTGCAAGGTATACACAGCGGTGGGGCCAACATGGAATATCCAACCATTACCCTTATCGACCATAAGAATTCGGATGCAGACCTTAAAAGGGTAATTGTCCACGAAGTATTTCACAACTGGTTTTATGGCATCCTTGCCAGCAACGAAAGAATGGAACCCTGGATTGATGAGGGGTTTACGACCTATTACGAAAGGCGCTTTTTTGAGGAGAATTATCCCGATTCAACATTTTTTTCAGGCAACCTCTCAGGCAGCATACTGGAATCCTTGCTGGGGGTTTCCCAACCTGCCTCCAATATGGCACCCTATTTATGGTATATGCTGAAAGCGGCACGCCACCTGGATCAGCCGGCAGGTTCACCATCCGAAGAAATGTCAGAATTGAATTATTATGCCATGACCTACTTTAAAGCTGCCATGGCCATCAAATTGCTGGAAAAATATCTGGGACAGGAAGAGTTTGACAGGATCATGAAAATTATTTTCAGGGAGTGGAAATTCAACCATCCTGGTA
>JAABSE010000005.1 GCA_011390575.1 Sphingobacteriia bacterium | reverse complement strand
GGACTGGGACTTCAACTGGGGTACACGCCGGCAAAGGGCTGGGATGTAGGCATAGGCCCCGGGGTGATGCTCGAGGGTGACACGCATTATTTTTGCATCCATGTAGCCTCCTCTTATGGCTTTGATTTAGGGAAGTTTTCCATCGGTCCGGCACTGGAGCTTGCTCATACCGGAAAGCATTTTCATGTCCTTACCGGCATACATATAGAAACGGGATTTTAATCCTTTTTCACTTTGCAAAGCTTTTCGTAAAGTAAAGAAGGGATCAGTGGCTTGGTAAGGTAATCATCCATTCCCATTTCCATGTATTTTTCAGCATCCCCTTTCATGGCTTCAGCGCTGAGCCCAATAATCCATGGTTTGCGGGGATGGGTTTTCCGGATGGTTTTCACTGCAGTAACACCATCCATTACAGGCATCTGAATATCCATCAACACTACATCGTATTTTGTTTTCATCACCTTTTCCACTCCTTCCAGACCGTTTTCAGCTGTATCCACAGTACAGCCCATGTTCTTGAGTATGAGGGCAGCAACTTTTCTGTTGATAAGTTTATCTTCCACCATCAACACACTCAAACCCAACGACTGAATCTCATTGCGCAGGGCATTTTGAGGGAAATTGGTTGTAAGCACTATTCCATCGCACTTAACAGTAAACCAGAATTTACTCCCTTTTCCTTTTTCTGACTCCACACCTATTTCACCCCCTAAAACCTCTACGACT
The DNA here is from genome assembly GCA_011390575.1 of Sphingobacteriia bacterium. GTDB lineage: Bacteria > Bacteroidota > Bacteroidia > Bacteroidales > UBA7960 > SKVR01. The sequence goes on along the minus strand of JAABSE010000005.1, from coordinate 90,268 downwards.
CTTTTGCTGATAGCAAGCCCAAGACCACTCCCTTCATATTTGCGTGTCCTGGAGTTGTCAAGCTGGGCAAACTCATCAAAAATCTTATCCAAATAGTCTTTGTCAATTCCTATCCCCGTATCCTGGATTATGAATTTTACATGTTGTCCATTGCCGTCATGTCGGTAATTTTCTACCTTAAGGGTAATTCCGCCATTATGGGTAAATTTTATGGCATTTCCTATCAGGTTGGATATTACCTGCAGCAACCTTTTTTCGTCGGTCACTATTACTTCAGGGATGTCAGGGTTGAAAATCGTTTTGAACTCAAGTCCCCTGGCGGCAGCCTGATTTAAAAACAGATTGTTGATTTTTCTTTCCAGTGCCTTTATGGGCAGGTTATCGGGATGAACAGGCATTTTACCCGATTCAAAACGGGCAAGATCCAGAATATCATTGATAAGGGACAGCAACGACCGGGAGGATTCCTGGATAGTAGCAACATAATCCTGCTGAACTTCTGATAATTCGGTTTTACTTAATAGCTCAGACATTCCGATGATACCATTCATAGGGGTACGCATCTCGTGGCTCATATTGGCAAGAAACTGTTGTTTGAGCTGGGCTGATTTTTCGGCTACCTGCAGATCTTTTTGCAGGGTAAAAAGTTTCTTTTGATCCGTGATATCACGGGCATAAACAGCCACCTTATCCACTTTCATATTCTTGTCCAAAATAGGATAATACGTTATCCACCAATCTTTTCCGAAATTTCTATCTTCAAAGGTGATTGGTTTAAGGGTTTCCACTGCATTCTCAAAATACTTGAGTCTCTCGCCCCTTAGGTCATCAGGTAAAATCCTGAAGAGGTTTTCGCCCTGGTAAGCTGATTTGCCTCCATAAAAATTTACAAAGGTTTTGTTATGGGTAATGATATTTCCTGAAGCATCCAGCAAAACTATCACATCATCACTTACATTGATCAAAGCATTCAGATTCATCCTGGAGTCTTCCAGCTCTTTCTGTGCCTGTTTTCGCTGAGAAATATCATGGCCAATCGCAATGACCACTTCTTCACCAAAATACATCCCCTTAAACAACCTGACATATTTGGGAAATACCTCACCATTGCTTCGCTGCCCCCAAAATTCAAACCCGGTCTCCTTGCCTTCGAAAGCCTGATTCAGCCATACTTCCAGCATTTCCAGTTTATTCATTCCCGGGGCACTGAGAAACAAAGGAGTATTCCCCAAAAAGCTTTCGTGGGGATACCCATACATTTTTTCGGCTCCGGCATTCACATCCAGAAAAACTCCCTCTCTGTTCTGGATGTAAATCGCGTCTTTAACGGCATCAAACAATCCCTTGTAACTGAGTTCACTCTCTTCCAGTCTTTTTTGGATGCTGATTCTTTCCGTCACATCATTAACAATAGAATACAAATAGGACTTTCCGGCATAATTTACAGGTCCTGCAAATACTTCCACATCTCTGATCTCGCCGGAAGCAAGCTTGTGCTGAAAGAGAAATTGATTCTTTTTTCTGGCAAAGGAATCTGCTATCTTTTCCCTGATTTGTTCCGATGGAAGGCAGTTGATTTCCTGGATTCTTTTTTCTTTTATCTCTTCTGAAGAATATCCGTAGAATTGCTCAGCTGCCTTGTTGGCATTGAGGATATATCCTGAATCAGGGTCAATGACCAGGAAAACCATCTGACTCTCATCAAACAGCTGCCGGAACCGCCCTTCACTCTCTGATAACTCTCTGATGGTAACCAGATACTTTCGCTGCGAATGAAACAACATACATACGACAAAGGATGCAAATGGATAGAAAACCAGCACAGGAAAAACGATATTCATAAAAACATCAGCCCTCAAATTTCCCGGAAGGAAAAATACCATTGCCAGCATGATCAGGTGAACAATAAAACCCATGATCAGATACATCCACTGGGAAGAAAACCAAAGTCTTTTTTTGATCAGATAATGAAATAAAACCCCTATCACTGTAGCCTCTAAAATAACCAGCAATCCCATTGCCAGCCCGGCCCCTCCCAGCCAGACACGATAGCTCAAAGCCATCACAAAGGCAACTGCTGCGGTTACAGGCCCGCCAAAAAGTCCTGCTACAGACAAAATGATGGACCGCCCGTCGAAAAACAATCCGGGATATAGTTCTACTGAATTGTAAATGCCAATAACCACAAAAGAACCAAACAACAAACCACTTAGCAGTTGAACCTCCAGGCGTGACTGGTCCATGTATCGCAAAAGCAAAATAAAGGCAACGCTCAGGGTTACCAGCAGACTAAGATTGTTAAATATTTCAATGGCCATAGAAGGTAGTCTTAATGGAAATTGCAATTTTTGCCAAATTTAAAGATTATACCTTACATGATGCTTAAAATTTATTTCTAACTCAGGAATTTATCTCCCCCTTATAACAATAATAATAATTCAGACAATGACAGCTAATTCATAAAAGGCTTGTATCTTTGCAGGCTGTAATAACTACAAAAGCGGTTTGCCATGAATATATTGATAGCAGGTGACAGCGACATAGCTCTTCACCTGGCTCGTTTGCTTTACGATGAGAATCACAATATCAGCCTTTTATATCCGGAAGGTATTGTTGGATCTTCGGTAGGTCAAAATCTTGATGTAATGCTTTTCTCAGGTGATCCCACTTCCCTGAAGGATTTAAAAAATGCCAACATCAAGAAGACGGATCTTTTTATCTCAGTTTTTCTGGATGGAAGAACCAACCTGCTTGCCTGTATCCTTGGGAAAAACCTGGGAGCCAAAAAGTGTATTGCCAAAGTAAACGAAACGGAATATTCCACGGGAGATAGCCGCGACATGTATAAGAGCCTGGGGGTAGATTATGTTGTTTGTCCGGAAAAAATTGCTGCCAAAGAAATTACCAATCTTATAACCAACACTGCGGCCACAGAGATTTTTGACTTTACCAATCAACATCTTTCACTGATGCTCATCCGGCTAAACCAGGATGCTAGGGTTGTTGGGAAAAGTCTCAACCAGATAGCCGAAGAAAACTCAGAGCTTGATTTTCGTGCAGTAGCACTGCACCGGAAGTCGCATACCATAATACCTCGTGGAGATGATGTTTTCAAAGAAAACGACCTGGCCTACGTGGTGACCAAGCCTGAAGGAATTGAACACCTGCTGCGCCTGGGAGGAAAAAACAGTTTCTCCATCAACAACATCATGATTGTGGGAGGAGGAACTGTGGGTACCCTTACTGCAAAAAACCTGGAAAAAGATTACAAACTTAAACTCATTGAAATCAACCAGGAAACCTCTTCCAAACTGGCCGACGATCTGAGAAACACCATGATCATCCACGGTGATGCCCACGATGTGGCTTTGCTGGAAAGGGAGAATATTAAGTCCATGGATGCCGTTATTGCTGTGACCAACAATTCAGAAACCAATATCCTTACCTGTTTGCTGGCCAAAAAATACGGGGTAAGAAAAACCATCGCCCTGGTAGAAAACATCAACTTTATTGAGATTTCGCAAAATATTGGCATTGACACCATCATCAACAAAAAGCTGGCAACGGCAAGTTACATCATCCGCTTCACTATGAAGGCAGAAGTTATCTCCACCAAATGCCTTAATGGAATTGATGCGGAAATATTTGAGTTCAAAGCCAATGCCAACTCCCCCATTACCAAAAAGCCCATCAACAAACTGAAGTTTCCCTCCCAGGCCATAATTGGAGGTGTTATCAGAGATAATATGGGAATCATTGCAAGGGGCGATTTACAGGTTCAGCCGGGAGACAATGTGGTGGTTTTCACCCTGCCCGAAGCATTTGATGCCGTTGACAGAATGTTCAGAAGCTAATTTTTCGATTAGAAAAGACAAATCTAATGGGTATGACTACTCGCTCTGAAATCAACTTCAAGCTCATTATCAAATTCTTAGGTATATTGCTGATGCTGCTTTCAGGATTTATGGCCATCAGCGTGGTGTGGGATGTGGTTTATATGGAAGATACAGCCAGGCCTATCCTGATAAGTGCTATCATTACTTTCGGTGTCGGGCTCTCTTTTTATCAGCTAACACGCAACAACGAACACAAAAACATAGGAAAAAAAGAGGGGTATATCATCGTTACCTTCACCTGGATTAGCATTTCGCTTTTTGGCGCTTTGCCTTTTTACCTATCGGGTTACATTCCCTCATTCACTGATGCTTTTTTTGAAACCATTTCGGGCTTTACCACCACCGGGGCAACGATATTAACCGATATTGAAACCATGCCCAAAACCTTGTTGTTCTGGCGCAGTCTCACCCACTGGCTGGGAGGTATGGGAATTATCGTACTTACCCTGGCCATACTACCCATATTGGGCGTCGGGGGAATGCAGCTGTTTGTGGCTGAAGCACCCGGCACTACCCCGGCAAGATTGCACCCCCGCATTACCGAAACGGCCAAGAGGCTCTGGCTGATATACTTTTTGTTCAGTGCTTTACTTTGTGTGATGTTGATGTTTGGTGAAATGAATTTCTATGAAGCTATCAACCACTCTTTCAGCACCATGGCCACCGGAGGATTTTCTACCCGCAACGATAGCATTGCTGCCTTTGGCCCATACACGCAATACGTAATCATTCTATTCATGATTATAGCAGGTACCAATTTCAGCCTTCACTATTTTGTTCTTAAAGGACAATTTTCCAAACTATTCAACAATGAAGAGTTTCGGTTCTACATCAGTTTAATAGGTATTTTCACACTGCTTTTCACACTGAGTCTTGCCATCCTTCACCAGTTTGGCATCGAGAAAGCTTTTAGAGACAGCCTGTTTCAGCTGGTTTCCATCATAACCACTACGGGTTTTATCTCGGCTGATTACCTTCAATGGAAAGGATTCCTCTGGTTTGTCATTTTTTTGCTTATGTTCACCGGAGGGTGTATCGGTTCAACAGGTGGAGGGATGAAAATGATCCGGCATCTGTTGCTTTTAAAAAACACAACCCAGGAATTCAAACGCCTTATCCACCCTGATGCGGTTTTACCCACTCGTCTGGACGGAAAAACCATACCTTCAGAAATTATCTACAATTTTCTGGCTTTCTTCCTGCTGTATATTGTCATATTCATGGTTGGGGGAGCAATTATGTCATTGCTGGGACTTGATTTTAAAACAGCGCTGGGTTCTACCGCAGCAACGCTGGGGAACGTTGGCCCCGGGATAGGAAGTGTGGGACCGGTAGATAACTATTCGCATATACCCCTGGCAGGCAAATGGGTGTTAAGCTTTTTTATGTTGCTGGGCAGGTTAGAGATATTTACCGTATTGCTTTTGCTTACTCCTGCATTCTGGAAAAAGTAAATCCGGAGAGAAATATATTTTTATTTAAAACTCTCCTAATTAACCATTAACAATTAAAAAAAAGTGCTCTCCATCTGTATTCCCATATTCAACCATGATGTACGCAGCCTTGTGAAAGATTTGCACCAGCAGGCAACGGACAGTGGAAAAGAGTTTGAGATTTTGCTGATGGATGATGCTTCGGAGGAAACCTGCAAAAAGCTGAACCATGAATGCGCAACCCTTGAAAAAGTCAGCCTGGCAGAGCTGGAGGAAAACGTGGGACGCAGCCGCATCCGAAACAGGCTGGCGGAAAAGGCCCGATATCCCTGGCTGATTTTTATGGATTGTGATTCGCAGTGCAGAGACCGGCAATATATTCAAAACTACCTCAAACATATTCAATCAGAAGGAATCGTATGCGGAGGCAGGCTATACCTGCCCACTCCTCCTGAAGATTCCACCTATCTTCACTGGCTATTTGGAACGCACAGGGAGGTAAATCCACCTCATATCAGAGCCCTGAAACCCAATCATTCTTTTATGACCAACAATTTTATGATAGCCGCTTCTATCATGAAGAAAATAAAATTTAATGAAAGCCTGAAGGGATATGGTCATGAAGATACTTTGTTTGGAGTTGAACTGCTGAAAAACCACATAAAAATTCAACACATTGACAACCCGCTTTATCACGTGGGTTTGCAATCGGCAGATGAGTTTCTGCACAAGACCCGGGAAGGAACCCGGAATCTTTTGAAAGTATACAAGATTCTAAACCACGACCCGGCATTGATTGAAATGGTTAAGTTGCTGAAGGTATGGAAGAGGCTCTACAAAACAGGATTGAGGTACCCGACAGGAATGGCACTGAAAATCATTGAACCTCTTATGCTTGGCAACCTCAGGGGAAAAAAACCCAAACTCCTCTGGCTCGATCTGTTTAAACTTGGCAGTATATGCCGGCAAACGGCTGATTTCCGAAAAACGTAAAGTTCACCGGAAATTATATATGCACTACAATCCCAGCAATTGCTCCAGGTAATGCTGCCGGATACCAAATAATTGTTTGATATTGCGTATTTTTTCCAGCAATTCTTTTCTTCCTGCTGCATCCGAATCTGTTTTTCGCCCCACAATCATCACATTTTTTGGAGTATGTCCGGTAGAAATAAACTCAAACACCCGGGTTTTGTATCCCGATGCTTCCATGATCATGGCGCGCAAACCGTCGGTAAGCAATTCGGCCTGCCTTTCCTGCAAAATGCCATGCTTTAAAATTCCCGAAAGATTCTCAGGTACTTCCATTTCCTTACGAACCTGCTTCTGACAGCAGGGAGCACAAACAATAAGGGATGCACCCGATTGTATACCCTTGGCAATGGCATCATCGGTGGCAGTATCGCATGCATGCAGGGCAATCAACACGTCAGCATCAGGAATGTCGGTGTCTTCGATGGCGCCCTTCAGAAAGTGCAAATCATCAAATCCTGCACTTTTAGCGATGTCATTACATTTATCAACCAGATCCTGCCGGAATTCTACCCCATACATCAGAGGCTTAAGAGGTGTTTTTTCCTTCAGAAAATCATACAGGGCAAAAGTAAGATACCCTTTACCTGAACCCATGTCGGCAATTTTCAGCTCATCCTTGGATTCGAGTCGCAGAAGTTCAGGCTCCAGCAATTCGATATAGCGATTGATTTGCAAATACTTATCTTTCATTTCGTGGCGTATTTGCCATTTGTCATTCAATACACCCAATTCCCGAAGCCAGATATTGCCATAGGTTTCAATAACGCGTTCTTTGATACGATTGTGTGCAAGACTCAGGGGAGCAGGAGTGTCAACCTTCTGAACCAGTGCCTTAGCCTCATTCTTCCGGTTGAACAACAAACGATGATTTTCACCCTCTAAATACATGTCGGCATTGAAAAACTCATTCTCCATAAATCCCGGCAAAAGCAGCAGGGATTCTTCAACAGAGTAATTCTTTGCCTCATCGCGTGTTTTATAGCGAAACACAAAATGCATCATCAACCCGGCTTTGAGTTTCACCGGACTGATGATGATATTTTTAAGGTCGGATTGTTTGATGCGTGGTTTGCTAAGGGTCAGTTTTACAAACTTGCTTTTCTGAAAGCTTTCTTCCAGTTTTTGCAGGAATTTTTCTACTTCTCGATTTTGCATGATGCAAAATTACGGATAATTCTCTCAGGTTGAACCGCCATTAAGACACCAGTTTCAAAACAGAATTATGAGTCTACTCTGAAAAGTATATATTACGATGTTAATTGCAGAGTAAATTATCCAATGCACTGCAATTGTGTTAGTTGCGGCATCCCCCTTTTAGGGGGCCGGGGGGTATTGTACTTTTCTGAGTGGACTCAATCACTGTTTTTTAAATTTCAGGGTAATCAGGCTTCGGTTATCCGCCTGGATTTCTATCAGATAGATACCTGCCCCAAGCGGAGAAATATCCAGTATGTTATTTCCATCAGCAAATATTCCTGAGAGCAAAGCCCTGCCAGTCAAATCATAAACAGTATAGTTCACTTCCCTGTGAAAGTCACTGCCTGGAGTTACGTATAGCTTATCCGCTGCAGGATTAGGGAAAATATTTGTTTCCTTTGGCTCTGCTTCGGAATCAGAAGAATGGGTTTTGAGGGCAAATGTTGCATGAATCTCGTGATAATCGGTTATGTTCACGAAAGAATAGGTATAAGCTTCCAGCCCTTCTGCTTCGGGCACCACCACATTGTCAACCAGCAAACTATCAATTCGATATCCGGTATGGGCCACAATATCAAAATCGAAGTCATCGCCATAACCCAGATCAATTACTCCCTCGGGATCAATGTAACCGTTTTCTCCGGCACTGGCATATATCAGCTGGTAACCATGTACAGGTGTATACTCCACCACATTGGAAGGGCCGGACTCGCCGTTTTCGTATAAAGCAGTCACATAGTAAACGTAAGTAGAGTCGATTTCTGCGGAAGAATCATCATAAAACAATTCATTCACGGTTTCAGCATTGAGCAACTGATCATCACGATAAATGTTGTATCCCAGGGGTTCATCCTGTTCGGGCTCTTCCCAGAACAGAGTAGCGCCTCCTCCTCCAGGGAAACCATGTATTTCAAGGTTGCGGGGAGGGAATAGTTCTTCCTCAGTTTCTGTCCATACTGTGGTATGTCCGTAACCCCAAACCGGGATAAGTAAAGTGATTATTATCCCTAACAGAAGAAGTTTGCTTTTTTCCATAACTTTCTGATTTTGCGTGTGAAAAGGGTTTGCAATATTACAAAGCACTTAAGTCGAAGTAAGTGCACTGGATATCCTACAAATATAATTCAATTTTATTTTTTTAACTGATTTTTAACATTAAAAAATATTGTTGAGTGGCTGTAGGAAAAATCAGGAAGGTCAATACAACCTTGAAAATTAATCTGCATATGTTCAAGAATGAAAGGAACTATTTTTCCTATTTGGTTCTGGCTTGTCCAGGTTAGGAATTTCATTTTTAGTGGCGGGATGAGCTGTAGTCACCCCGTCACATTTTTAGTATAGATGTTAATCATTCCAGATAGTCATAAAAGAAAAAGTTCTGTGGAAAAAGAACAAAATGTTTCCATTTAGCAAAAAAAACTAATTTTACACGTTCGTTTATTTCAATTAGATTTTCACAAACCAAAATCCACTTTATGAAAAAGCTTTGTATCCTTTCATTATTCTTTTTGTTTGCAGGCCTTCAGCTCAAAGCACAGGCAGACAAGGTAACCGGAATCTGGCTTACTGAAAACAAAAACTCGCAGGTAGAAATCTATAAAAACGCATCTGGTAAGTATGAAGGAAAACTGGTATGGCTGAAAGAGCCCCTGGATGAAAACGGCAAGACCAAAACCGATAAGGATAATCCCGAAAGCAGCTTGCGCAGCCGGCCCTTGAAGGGGATTACTTTATTGAAGAATTTCGGATACAAAAGCTCTTCCAAAGAGTGGGTTGACGGAACCATCTATGATCCGGAAAGCGGAAAAACCTATAGTGCCTACATGTGGTTCGACGGAAATAACACCCTCAAAATAAAAGGATATGTAATGGGAATGAGATTTATGGGTCGAACTACTACGTGGACGCGGGAAAGCAGAATCAGGAATTAGAATTTGGGATCAGGAATTAGGGACCAGGAGGTGGGTTGAGGAGGATGAATGGTTGAGGGGGTTGAGAGTTACTTATAATAATTCACACCAATCACATCCAGCCTTTGGAAATGCTTTTGCAGGCGTTTTTGAAAGCTTTCAAAATCCTGCTTTGCGCGGGGAGACCATAGTACTTCAGCCAGGGCAATGGCTCGGGGATAGGCCATATACTCCAGGTGGTCTGTTGTTTTTATGTATTCGGTCCATACGTTTCCCTGGCCGCCCAGAATATGCTTTGCTTCTTCCTGGTTGAGTTCAGGGGGTACAGGATTGAAAGTGTAAACCTGCCTGAGGGTAAGATACCCTCCAATGGCCAGGGGTTCGGTGGCAGGATCTGCCTGGTAGTAATCCAGATAGCAATGACTCACGGGAGTCATGATCACATCATGGCCCATGCGTGCGGCTTCAATTCCACCACTTACACCCCGCCACGACATAACTGTAGCCTCGGGGGCCAGGCCCCCTTCCAGTATTTCATCCCAGCCAATGATATTGCGTCCTTTGGAAAGCAGGAACTTTTCAATTCTGCGTATAAAGTAGCTTTGGAGTTCATCTTCATCAGCCAGCCCTTCCTCACGGATGCGCTCCTGGCATTTGGGGCATTCTTCCCATCGGTTTTTCAGGCATTCATCGCCTCCGATATGAATGTATTGAGAAGGAAACAGTTCAACTACCTCGCTTAAAACATTCTCCAGAAATTCAAAAGTATAATCATCGCCGGCACAAAAAGCATCTTCAAAAACACCCCACCGGGTTTCTACTTCATAGGGCCCGCCGGTACATCCCAGTTCCGGATATGCTGCCAGAGCCGCAGTAGCATGGCCGGGCATTTCAATCTCGGGGATGACCGTAATGTGTCGTACAGCGGCATAGGCAACCACTTCGCGAATTTCATCCTGGGTATAAAAGCCTCCGTAAGGCTGTCCGTCAAACTCAAATGGAGGACGACTGCCATGGCCAATAAGTGTTTCTTTGCGCCAGGCGCCAATTTCGGTGAGCAAGGGATACTTTTTGATTTCAATGCGCCACCCCTGGTCTTCGGTAAGGTGCCAGTGAAAAGTATTCATTTTGTGCAAAGCCATCAGGTCGAGATACTTCTTGATAAATTCCACATCAAAAAAATGGCGTGCCACATCCAGATGCATCCCACGGTAAGAAAAAAGAGGATAATCTTCAACATACACACCGGAAACCCTGACGCGGGAAAGAGCAGCAGCTTTTATGGGGTCTTCGGTTTCTGCCGGTAACAATTGCCGCAAACTCTGCATTCCATAAAAAACACCGGCGGCATCATTTCCTGTAATCTGGATTCGCCGCGAGGATACCTCCAGAATGTATCCTTCAGGTTTATCCATTGCCGGATCGAGAGTGAACAAAATGCCCTGATCTGGCAAGGATTGCCCTTCTGTAAATCGCTTCACAGTAACTGACACACCGGGAATACGCTCAAGATATTCCTTCAGATATTCGCCGTGAGCAACCAGTTCCGGATGCTCCAGAGGGACTGATAATTCAATGTTGCCCTGCACCCTGAAGTTACCCCTCCGATTCTCCATCTTCACAGGTTCGGGGATGATACCGGCCAGCGTGTTGTGAATTAACAAAGGAATGGTCATAATTACCAAAGTGATTGTAATGCGTATAAAATTACCGGATATCTTCATGAATACATGGATTTTGGGTTAGAAGCAAGCCTATGCAGTAAACTATTCTTACACAAAAATAATATAAAACATCAAGCGATTACATTTGCCAAATTATATGTTACTTTGTACAAATTTTAATACGAAAGCCATGTCAAGAATACTCATAACCGGAGGAGCAGGATTTATCGGCTCCCACCTTTGCGAAAGACTTCTCAACGAAGGGCAGGAAGTTATTGCACTGGATAATTACTTTACCGGCTCCAAAGATAATATCCGTCATCTGCTTTCCCACCCTTACTTTGAAATGATTCGTCACGATATTACCAAAGAATTGTTTCTGGAAGTGGACGAAATATACAACCTGGCGTGTCCGGCTTCACCGGTGCATTATCAGTACAATCCTATCAAAACCATCAAAACCTCGGTAATGGGGGCCATCAACGTGCTGGGCCTTGCCAAGCGTGTGAAGGCAAAAGTATTACAGGCTTCTACCAGCGAAATTTATGGTGACCCTGAGGTGCATCCGCAGGTGGAAGAATACTGGGGAAATGTAAATCCTATTGGGATTCGCTCCTGCTATGACGAAGGGAAAAGATGTGCAGAAACACTATTTAGCGATTACCATCGGCAAAACAACGTGCGAATCAAGATTATCCGTATTTTCAATACCTACGGACCGCGCATGCAACCCAACGATGGCAGGGTAGTTTCCAACTTCATCATCCAGGCTTTGCAGAACAAAGATATTACCCTGTATGGGGATGGTTCACAAACCCGTAGTTTTCAGTATGTGGATGATTTGGTAGATGCTATGGTGAAATTTATGGCAACCCCCGACCCGGAGATTGGACCTGTGAATATCGGCAACCCGAATGAATTTACCATCAGGCAACTGGCAGAGCTGGTGGTGGAAATGACCGGTGCAAAATCCAAAATTATCTACAAACCCCTTCCCGAAAATGATCCGCTCAAACGTAAGCCCGATATTTCAAAAATCAAAGGTATCATTGACTGGGAACCCAAAATTGAACTAAAAGAAGGTTTAAAAGAAACCATTGACTATTTCAGTTCGGTTTTGAGAAAATAAAGCTTATTTATCTTTATCGGATTTTCCACGTTCATAGGTGGTCCAATCATAGTTGTACAAACCCTCTTCGAGCTTTTTGCGTTTTTCTTCGTCCGAGAGTTTTTCGTAGGCTTCTTTAGCCTTTTCGTGTTTTTTGCGTTTCTCTTCTTCAATGGCATTGACTTCCGCCATATATTTCTTCTCGATTCTGTTGCGCAGAAAACCATTGGCCACAGCAGGAAACAATTCCAGCAGCAACTCTTCTTTTTCATTGGCTGCCAGTTTCACGCCTCCAAACTCATCAAGGGTGGGATTTTCCTGTTTTTGATATTGGGCAGGGTCGTAGGGTTGTTCTTCAGCAGACCCTGTTATTTGCTTACGGAAATCAGGATCAATCGGCGTGGGAGTTTTGCCGTATGCCCCTTTTACCAGGTTCACAAACTGAATCGATTTACTTGTATACATAGGATTACCCTTGATTTCATCCTGGATACAGTTGACAGCCTGCACTCCCACAATCTGGCTGGTGGGAGTAACCAGCGGGGGACAACCAGCCGCCAGCCTTACACTGGGTATAATTTCCAATACCCTGGGCAATAATTTTTCCAGTTTAAGCTGTTTCAACTGAGCCAGCATGTTGGAGTACATACCCCCGGGCACTTCTGCCAGTCTGACATTCTCATTGGGTGGGGGAAAATTAAAAAACTTTTCGATGGCCTGGGTAGTTTCGAGCAATTCCCTTTCCTTTTTGGCCTCTGCAAGTTCAATGGCTCTGTCAAAGAGCGATTCAATTTCACCGGGTAGCATATCATTTTCCACATCAAAGTCCCTGGGGAAGATTTTGTAAGAATCGAAATCAGCCAGTTCTTTTCGTATTTCCTTCAACTCACGATTGATAGGTGCTATTACAGAAAGATTCACCCCCGTGTCAATACCCAGCTTGTTGCAGAAAATCTGAATTATTTCAAAAGCTGGCGCTGCTGTACCCCCGGCAAAATTGAGCATACAGGTATCCACAATATCGGCACCATTCAAAATGGCGGTAAGCACAGAAGCAAGGCCGTAACCGGGGGTTGAGTGGGTATGAAAATCGATGGGAATACTGATTTCCTCTTTCATCAACTTGATGATGATTCCTGACTTAACAGGAGGTATCAGTCCTGCCATGTCTTTAATGGTAATCATATCAGCACCCAAAGCTTCAAGTTCTTTGGCCTTATTGACAAAATACTCAATGGTAAATATTTTTTTGGGCAGGGGTTTTCCTTTGAGAAACCCCAGCAATCTTTCCTTTTTGGTAAAACGAGGATCGACCGTATAACATACGGTGCAATCAGCCATCCCTCCGTTTTCCTTTACGTACCTGATGGTAGAACGCATATTATCTACATCGTTGAGGGCATCAAAAATGCGCATGATATCAATACCCGATTCAATGGCGTTCCTGTTGAAGCCTTCAATCACATTATCGGGATAGGGATTGTATCCAAACAGATTCCTGCCTCGTGATAAGGCAGTCAATTTGGAAGTTTCTCCAATACCGGCTTTGATTTTCTCAAGTCTTTCCCACGGGTCTTCGTTGAGGTAACGCATAACCGAATCAGGAACAGCTCCACCCCATACTTCCATGGCATAAAACCGGGCATCTTTAAAAAGTGGCAGGACCCTGTCAACCTGTGCCTGGGTCATTCGGGTGGCGAAAAGCGATTGCTGACCATCCCTCAGGGTCAGATCGCGAATTTTTATCTGGCGAGTCATAATATGTGCTTTTGTTTGTGTGGTAAAATTAGTGATAATCCTCCAAAAACCTATTGGTTGTTAAAAAGTTAACAAAACTTTAGTAGTTACACAAATGTCAATATTTGTAATGATTTTGGTTAAAATTGTATGCTATCATGTTGAATGACAAACAGGGAGAATCCCGATATATAGCAACATCAAATTAACCTGTTTCAGGAGACAAAAAGTACCGTATTTACACGGATTATCACTTAAATCAAAAAGGAAATTCATCCTGATCATGATCCCTGGGGCCCTGATCTTCTGCCAGGGGAGTAGCCTTTTGATGCTCGTGATTGCTTTCCACATAGATAGCTTTGTAAGGCTGTGTAGGGCATGCAAACTCACAGGCACCGCATCCGATGCATATTTCAGGGTCTACTTCAGGTAGCCAGACACCATTATAGGGAACCATAGTTACCGCTTTTGTGGGACAATGTTCTGAGCAGGCACCACAGTCTGTGCCTTCCACAGTTACAATGCAGCTTTCGTAAATAAACTTTGCTATTCCGATTTGCTCCACATGTTTGGTGGGCAGATCCAATTCTGTAATGGCACCGGTAGGACAAACCTGCGAACACCTCACGCAATCAAAATTGCAGAAACTCTTATGATAATCCAGTTTGGGTTGCATGAACCCTTTCATACCATAATCGAAAAATGAAGGTACAATAACATTGGTAGGGCAGGCTCCAACACACAGGTAGCAGGCAATACATTTGGAGGTAAAATGCTCGTAGCCCAGACTGCCGGGAGGTGTGACGGGCAATTGCGAACCGGAAGGTATCATACCGGGCTCGCCTGTATCGTAGGGTAAAGCACGGCTTGCCTTATTGAGCAATGGAATACTCAGCATTCCTCCGGCCAGGGTTAGCAAAAAAGTACGTTTCTGATTTCCTTCAGACTGTAATTGTACAGGTTTTGCTGCCGGCTTTTTCAGGGTATTTTCGAAGCGCAGTCCTTCATTGGAACATGCTGTAAAGCAATTGAAACAACTGATACATCTACCATAGTCAACGGTTTTGTTTTTACTGTCAATACACTCTGCTTTGCAGGCAAATTCACATTTGCGACAAAGGGTGCAACCTTCATCGTCAAAAGCAATCCGGTAAACAGCTTTTGATGAAACCAACCCAAGCAGCGAACCTACAGGGCACAGCGAATTACAGAAAAAACGTCCTCTCATCACACTCATCACCCCAATGGTAATCAGCACCCCTGCCGAAACCGCTACCATATTCCAGGGCAATGACTGAGGTAGCATGGGCGAAACAGCATAAATATCAAACCTTTGCAGCAAAAATGCCAAAGCATTGTTAATTTGACTAAAAACGGGCTGTATAAGGGTTACGGAAATTTTACCAAAATTCGAAAACGGATCCAGGAGATTCAGCAGGAACAAACTTCCAAATATCCAAAAGATCAGGGTGGCCCCCAAAACAGAATATCTCAATATGAGTTTTTTGTTGGGATTGAAAACAAATCGTCTACGGGTCTTTTTCCTGAAGCGCCTTGAAACATTGATAATCATATCCTGCAAAGTGCCCATGGGGCAAATGGAAGAGCAATACAATCTGCCAAACAGCAAGGTTAGCAGCAGAATGAGCACAAAGCCCAGTGAGGCCACAGAAAAACTAATG
Source organism: Sphingobacteriia bacterium (assembly GCA_011390575.1). Lineage (GTDB taxonomy): Bacteria > Bacteroidota > Bacteroidia > Bacteroidales > UBA7960 > SKVR01. The sequence continues at coordinate 74,606 of JAABSE010000005.1, read as the reverse complement.
GCCAGAAACCTCAGCACAGATGGAAAAAACTGCAATCTCAAAAATAGTCTCGAGACCGCGTCTATCCAGGTTGAATGAATATTAAGAAAGAAAACCAGCAGAAAGCTAAAGACTAACAGAGATACCAGGATTCGGATTTTTTTCAGATGTTTTAGCTTCATATTAGTTGGATTTGAAGTGTTAAGGGGTAGCAAATCCCCGAAGAATTGGATTGCTTTTTTTAGTTAAGTTGCCCAAATGCTTTGAGCACCAGTTTTTTCACTAAGTCGACCTACAGGTAAACTCTTTTGATATTTTTTCCGGAAAGATCAATCTTGCCGATATTCATTTTGTCAGCTATGGACATATACCCGATATCTGAAGGTTGCGAGCCAAAAATCAGGGCACTGGCAGCATCAATTGTCACGATATCAGAAGAAACCAGCAAACTGTTTTTGCGCACCAGATCGGAAGTAGAAGTTCCGCGGGGTCCGTTTTGTGTCATCACCAGCATGGCATCAACGATATTCAGGTCCGGCTTTTTGAACAGGCAAAAATCGGCGATGCACTGGTGCAGGTCATTACGATGCCAGAAACGGCGGTCGTAGACTACCCCCATGAGGTTTTTCATGGCTATGGTGAGGTTGGTAGAACTGTGATGTTTCAATACCGGAACATTAATAAAAACGTCATTGTCAAGAATCTGCTCATGTACTTTGGCTTCTTTTAGTTTGACTGCACCTGGTATAGATACACTTCGGTAGTTGCGTTCAAAGTTTCCGGGAACCATTCTTCCTCCGGCATCTGATACTGCTCTCTCAATGCCGCTATTGGCATAACTGCGCTCCCAGTTGTCGCACGTATGATCAAAAACATTTACCCTGCTGGCACCTGCCTCTACACAATGCCTTATGATGGCTGCCACCAGGTCGGGGTTGGTATTGGCAGCCCGCTCGGGCACCACATCCCAGCCTATGTTAGGCTTTACTACTACGGACTGCCCGGGCTTCACCCATTGCGACATCCCTCCCATTTCCTGCATGGCACTTTCAAACATAGCCACGATATCCTCTCCCCTTACGGCAACCAAATCATAATTTCCTTTTTTACTTTCAGGCTGTAGAAGCGACAAATTTCCTGAAACACTCGCCAGCCCTGACATACCAATGCCGGTAGCTGTTCCGAATAAAAATCCTTTTCTGATAAAATCTCTTCTGTCCATGGTGCTTTTTTTAAATTATTCCTGAACTCTGTTGATTATTGGCCGAAAAATTGTCCTAACCACCTATCCGTTGTCTGATTCACGGGTCGTTGATTATTTAATCTCAAGGGAATCAATATGTTTCATTTCAATGCAAATCCTTTCAGACAAATTACAATTGTGACAAAAATAAGATTTCTGTGATAATTTTCTTATTTTTGAGCCCTAATAATACCCTAAAGGCCCTTATTTAAAATCATTATAAATACTAAACCCAGCAAAGATGCAAGCAAGTATTCAAAACCCCGCTCTTAAGGTAACTCTCAAAAGTGCATTGCTCGATGGCTTTGCCCTGGCTTTCATTTATCTCATGCCCACCATTTCGCACATATTGCCTTTTCCTGTTTATTTCATGGAACCTATGCGGATTATGGTGGTGCTGGCCATGATGCATACCCACAGAAAAAATGCCTACATCCTTGCATTAACGTTACCGGTATTTTCCTTTGTAATTGCCACCCACCCGGTTTTTGTAAAATCGCTTCTCATTGCCATTGAACTGACAGCCATGGTAGGATTATTTTACCTCTTGCGCCGTTACATGCAAGGTGTAGTAGCCATCTTTACGGCCATCATCCTTGGTAAAGTACTGTATTATGCCATGAAGTTTTTTACCGTGCAATGGGCCCTCATTCCCCTCAGACCCAACGAATCATTCGTAGGAATTGCCCTGTGGATACAACTTATTACAACCTTGGTTATCAGTGGATATGTGTGGTTTATCCTGAATAAGAAAAAGAATGCCAGGGATTAAGTGGCCTCCGATCAAACAGGAAAAATAGCAAATGAACATAATAGTAACAGGTACTTCGCGGGGAATTGGGTTTGCGCTTGCCAGACTGTTTTCAGCTTCCTCTGAACATAAGGTGATTGCATTATCCAGAAATACCGAACCGCTAAGGGAATTTACATCGCAGGAAAACTTCCGGTTTCTCTCATTTGATATGGGAAACCCTGAAAATATCGATGAATTACTTACACTGATTAATGAGTTTTTCGGCAGCGAGATAGATATTCTAATCAACAATGCGGCAACCCTGATCAAAAAACCTTTTGCTGAATACACATCCGCTGATTTTGACCAGATGTTCGGGGTGAATGTAAAGGGTGTGTTTCTTTTGATTCAGCAACTGCTTCCCTTTTTTGCTGCTCCTTCGCACATAGTTAATATAGGAAGCATGGGCGGATTTCAGGGCAGTGTCAAATTTTCCGGATTATCGCTGTATGCTGCCACCAAAGGGGCTCTGGCCATCCTGTCGGAGTGCCTGGCAGAAGAATTAAAAGCCGCCGGAATAGCGGTCAACACCCTTGCCATTGGTGCTGTTGATACCCAGATGCAAAGAGAAGCGTTTCCTGGTTATAAGGCTTCGGTTAACGCCGCAGAAATGGCAGAGTACATCATGAACTTTGCCCTCAACGGGCATAAAGTGTATAATGGAAAAACATTGCCCGTTTCATTGTCAACACCATAAACCTCCGTTTTGAAAAAAATTATAGTCCGGATGGTTATAAAGAACCAGATAAATTAATCAAATTCAGCTTTAAACATCCATCAATATAGATTTCTACTCATAATAATGCGAACATCTAAAGAGAATATAGAACATCCCGGCATAATCGATAAAGTTGAAAGCAACCGTATATGGGTCAGTATCCAGCCCCAGTCGGCTTGTGGCAACTGCCATTCCAAGTCATACTGCGGTATGGCAGAGGTAGCAGAGAAAATTGTCGAAGTTCAGAATTTTAATACTGAAAGAAAATACGAACAAGGTCAGCAAGTAACCATTAGCCTGAAAAAATCACTGGGCTACCGCGCTCTTTTCCTTGGGTATTTACTGCCATTCCTGCTGGTGCTTGCCACCCTTATCGTTTCACTTCAGCTCACCCGGAATGAAGCTCACGCAGCTCTGTTGTCACTTTTGATTGTCATCCCCTACTATTCCTTTCTTTACGTAAAAAGAGATGTAATAAAGTCGTCCTTTCGTTTTTATATCAAGCAATAGGCTTCTTATTGATTATAGTTGTCCATCCATCTACAAAATAAGCCTGAAAAGGAGAAGGAACTTTCTGAATCACAAGTTGTTAATCGATTAACAACGTTGAAATTTAGACGAATTCTAAATAAGGAGATAATTCCCTGTTTAGCACAATATTGCAGCGCCCAAAGGGATGTTAAACACTTAATTCATAGACAAGGAGGGTTAAAAAGCAGGCTAAAATTTAACAAACTATAAGGACGGGTTTGATTTTGTTTCCTATTTTTGCCACGGTAACAACTAAGAAAAAAGAATCTCACTAAATTTTTCATTCACTAACAAAACCACAACAGGTGAACGAAATTACCTTACTCTCCGTCATTTCCCTGGGCGCATTAGGCACCATTGCGGCCGTCATTTTGTATATGGTAGCCCAGAAATTTAAAGTTATAGAAGATCCCCGCATTGACATTGTAGCAGATAAACTTCCCGGCGCCAATTGTGGTGGTTGTGGATATGCAGGCTGCAGAGCCCTTGCGGAAGAGATCGTAAGAAAAGAAAGCCTTGATGGCATGAGCTGTCCTCCCGGCGGTAATGATGTAATGAAAGACATTGCAGCCGTTTTGGGGCTGGAAGCTACCGAACAAGACCCCACTATTGCCGTAGTCAGATGCAATGGCAGCCACGAAAACTCACCCCCTAAAGTCCGATACGAAGGAGCCATGACCTGTGCTTTTGCCCACAGTCTGTTTGCCGGCACCGGCGGATGTCCGCAGGGCTGCCTGGGATGTGGAGATTGTGTGGTTTCCTGCGATTTTGACGCCATATACATGGATGAGCAAACCGGACTTCCTGTAGTAAAAGACAATTGCGTGTCATGTGGTGCCTGTGTAAAAGCATGCCCCCGCAATATTATTGAGATCCGTAAACGCGGCAAAAAAGACAGAAGGATATTTGTTTCCTGCATCAACAAGGAAAAAGGAGGTGTTTCCCGTAAAAACTGTAAAGTTGCCTGTATTGGCTGCGGGAAATGCGTAAAAGAGTGCAATTTTGAAGCCATCGTTTTCGAGAACAACCTTGCTTACATCGATTACAACAAATGCACCCTTTGCCGGAAATGCCCCCCTGTTTGCCCTACGGGAGCCATTCACGAACTCAACTTTCCACCGCGAAAACCCCGGCCGGAAACCAAAACAGAGCCTGCACAGGCCTGATACTTTTTGATTTTTATTACTTTAATCCGTTAAATCAAAAAAGGAGACACAAATTGAAGACTTTTACATTAGGAGGTGTTCATCCACCCGAAAATAAATTCTCGCAAAATGCCCCCATCAGGGAGCTCCCCTTACCCGAAACCGTCACCATTCCTATTTCCCAGCACCTGGGCGTTCCGGCTACTCCGGTAGTAAAAAAAGGAGATACGGTAAAAACCGGCCAGCTTATTGCCAAAGGGGAAGGTTTTATTTCTGCCAACATTCATTCTTCAGTTTCAGGTACTGTTCAGAAAGTGGATGAAGTTATTGACACCAGTGGCTACCGCAAAAAAGCCATCATCATCAAGGTAGAAGGTGATGAGTGGGAAGACGATATTGATCAAAGCACCGATCTTATTAAAGACTGTGCCCTCACACCGGAAGAGATTATCAAAAGGGTCAACGAAAAAGGAATCGTGGGGCTGGGAGGAGCAACTTTCCCGTCTTATGTAAAACTGATGATTCCCAAGGGGAAAAAAGCCGAATATCTGATTATCAATGGGGTTGAATGCGAGCCTTACCTCACCGCCGACCACAGGCTGATGATGGAGAAAGCCGAAGAGATTCTTGTGGGGATCAGCATTCAGATGAAAGCGCTGAATGTAAGCAAAGCCATCATTGGAATAGAAAACAACAAGCCTGATGCCATTGAGCATCTGCGCAAATTACTACCCGGTTACCCCGGAATCAGCGTTGAGCCACTGAAAGTAAAATACCCACAGGGAGGAGAAAAACAACTCATCAAAGCCCTTATTAACAGGGAAGTGCCCTCAGGTAAGCTTCCCATAGAAGTGGGCTGCGTGGTGCACAATGTAGGAACCTCCTACGCTGTTTATCAGGCTGTTCAGAAAAACAGACCCCTTCTGAATCGTGTGGTAACCGTAACCGGTAAGAGCCTGAAGTCTCCTTCCAATTTCATGGTTCGTATCGGAACTCCCATTTCACAGCTCATTGAAGAGGCAGGAGGACTACCCGAAGACACAGGCAAGGTGGTAAACGGAGGCCCCATGATGGGGAAAGCCCTAAGCAACCTGGAAGCCCCTGTAACCAAAGGCACCAGTGGTGTATTGATATTCTCCAGTCAGGAAACTTCCCGCAAGACAATGCTCAGCTGCATTCGCTGTGGCCGATGCGCCAGTATATGCCCCATGGGGCTTGAGCCTTATCTGCTGGCAGTATTGTCTGATAAAAAACGCGACGAAGACTGTGAAGCTGAGCGTATCATGGATTGCATGGAATGTGGTTCCTGCCTTTACATTTGCCCTTCCGGCAGGCCCCTGCTTGATCACATCAGGATTGGCAAAGGAGCAGTTGGAAAGCTCATTCGTTCACGTTCTCATTAATATTTACAAACAGAAACCCTAAAGCATAAGTAAAGAAAAAAGATATGAGTTTACTAACTGTTTCAGGCTCACCTCATGTTTACACAGAAGACTCTGTGAGTAAAATCATGTACGGTGTTGTGCTGTCGCTGATACCTGCTGCGCTGGTATCCTTTTACTTTTTCGGGCTGGCAGCCATACTGGTTACCCTCACGGCCATTGTATCGTGTTTGTTTTTTGAATTTATTATTCAGAAATACCTGCTTAAAGGACCTGTAACCATCTTCGACGGCTCTGCTGTTATTACCGGTTTGCTGCTTGCCTTTATTGTTCCGGCAAGCCTGCCTCTCTGGATGGTGGTCATTGGTTCGCTGGTATCCATAGGCATGGCCAAGATGACTTTCGGGGGTTTGGGCAAAAACATCTTCAACCCGGCTTTGGTAGGAAGGGTTTTTTTAATGATTTCTTTCCCCGTAGAAATGAACATGTACCCAAAGCCCATTCCGATGAGTACGCAGCTTACAGATATCATTTCGGGCCCTACTCCTCTTGCAATAGTCAAGGAGGGCGTTGCCCAGGGAGAAAATGTATCAGACCTGCTGCCGCAGGTACCCGAGTACGTTAACCTGTTGATGGGTAATATGGGAGGATCAGTGGGAGAGATTTCAGCCCTGGCCATTCTGCTGGGAGGCATCTATATGCTGTTCAGAAAAATCATTACCTGGGAAATTCCTGTTGCTTACCTGGGGTCGGTGGTCATTTTTGCCGGCATTTTGTGGCAGGTAAATCCGGAAATATATGTTGACCCGCTCTTTCATCTGGTAACAGGAGGCCTGATGCTGGGAGCCATTTACATGGCCACCGACATGGTCACCAGTCCTATGGGCCGGTGGGGCATGATTGTGTATGGCATAGGATGCGGTTTTCTGACCATCATCATAAGAATTTTCGGAGCATATCCTGAAGGAGTTGCTTTCGCAATATTAATCATGAATGCATTTGTTCCACTTATCAACCGTGGATTTAAACCCAAACGCTTTGGAGAGGAGGTAAAAAATGGCTAAAAAAGAATCCAATTTTCTCAACATGGTGCTGGCGCTTTTCATTGTAACAGCAGCAGCGTCCTTTATCCTTGCCACAGTGTATAACTTAACAGCTGAGCCTATTGCCCAGGCAAGAGAATCCAAAAGGCAACTGGCCATCAGCCAGGTAGTACCTGAATTTGACCGGTTGGAAAGCAAAAACTTCCTTCCTCCCGGTGGTGGCGATTCCCTGGAATTCAACTATGCTTTTCGCAATGATGAAATCGTGGGAGTAGCCATAAACACCTGGACCAACAGGGGCTATTCAGGCCGCATCTCTGCTATGGTGGGCTTTGACACACAGGGAAATATCATTGACGTGGTGCATCTGCAACATGCAGAAACACCGGGCCTGGGAGACAAAATACAGAAAGGGAAAAGCGACTGGAGCGATCAGTTTAAAGGACTGGATCCAGCAACTGCTGACATACGTGTTGCTAAAGACAATGGAGATATCGACGCGATTACGGCCGCGACCATTACTTCCCGCGCCTATTGCGATGCCATTCAAAGGGCATACGACACTTTTAAGGAGCACTTTCTTTCACAACAACCAAAAACTGAAGAGGGAGGTTTAGCATTATGAATCAATGGAAAAACTTTAGCAAAGGACTGATAAAAGACAACCCGGTTTACATTCTGCTGCTGGGATTATGTCCGGCATTGGGTGTTACTACTTCAGCATTTAACGGGTTGGGTATGGGTTTGGCAACCACATTTGTTTTGCTGGGCTCCAACATCGTTGTGTCACTCATCAAAAATCTTATTCCTGACAAGGTAAGGATTCCCAGCTTCATTGTAATCATTGCATCTTTTGTTACCATCGTGCAGCTTACCATGGAGGCATACATGCCTGATTTGTTTGATGCCCTGGGTTTATTCATCCCTCTGATTGTGGTAAACTGCCTGGTGATGGGACGTGCGGAAGCATTTGCCAGCAAAAAGGATACTTTCAGTTCTGCCATTGACGCCCTGGGTATGGGCCTCGGATTTGCTCTTGCCCTTACCATGCTGGGCAGCCTCAGGGAAATTCTGGGAGCTTATTCTATTTTCGGGTTTAAGCTTATTCCCGGAGCTACCGATGGCATGCTGGTTTTCGTATTGGCACCCGGAGCATTTATCGGTATGGGTTACCTGATTATCCTTTTCAATTATCTTAAGAAAAAAACTGCATAAACCAACTTGATATGGAATATTTCGCAATTGTTATCGGCGCCATTTTTGTCAACAACATTGTTCTTGCCCAGTTTCTGGGTATCTGCCCATACATGGGTGTATCGTCAAAGGTGTCCACATCAGTAGGTATGGCGGGAGCAGTATTGTTTGTAATGACCCTGGCTACCATCGTTACCTTTTTGATTTACAACTATGTGCTTGAGCCTTTCAATATAACCTATCTGCAGACCATCAGTTACATCCTGGTTATTTCTTCCCTGGTGCAAATGGTGGAGATTATCCTCAAAAAAGTAAGCCCTGAGCTATACCAGGCTTTGGGAATCTTCCTCCCGCTCATTACAACCAACTGTGCCATCATGGGTGTTGCCCTTTTGACTGTGCAGAATGATTTTAACCTGATGCAAGGGGTTGTATTTGCTATTTCGCATGCAGCGGGTTTTGCACTGGCCATCATCCTGTTTGCCGGAATCCGCGAACATATGGAGCTTATGGATCTGCCCAAAGCCATGCGGGGAGCACCTGCAGCACTGGTAGTAGCAGGTATTCTGGCGCTGGCATTTATGGGCTTTGCCGGTCTGGTATAATTAAAGTATTTAAGATTTCCCGGAGACAATGCAATTAGTTTTGTTTTTCTCATGATTACATTCCGGGATGTATAATAATTTTGTGAGCTAAGCCCGGGGGTGGTTCCCCGGGCTTTTTTGGTCTCAATTTTCCTGTCACTTTCCTTTGTTTCATTACACCTCCTAATCTTGCTCTGACAACTAATGTATAGCACATTTGAGCAAGTCAATACTTTACAAGGGTATTTTTTTTTGCGTTCTGACAAGGAATCCTTTTGGAAATCTAAACGAAGTTGTTATAATTTGCGGCTTAGTAACACTGGTTGCAAAGCGTTGCCCTCTAATGAAAGTCCCGTGAACCGAACTAACAAATAAAAATAGCAGGAATCAACTCAGTTCCCCACCTGGGTTAAAAAATTATACAAATCCTCTTCAGGCTTTAATTTGAGTTTTTTTCTCAGGCGCGATCTGCTGATATAAAAACTGGAAGGTTGAATATTGAGTATCTCTGCAATTTCTTTTGTATTGAGTCCGATTCTCAGGTAAGCGCACAAACGTAAATCATTGCTCGACAGGTCGGGATATTGTTCTTTAAGTTTGCCGAAGAACTCCTGGTGCAACTCATCCATTTGTATTTCAAAAGTTTTATCTTCGATTTTCAAATAAGAATCCAGTATTCGCTGCATCTCTCCCCATTTTATATCGAATAAGGCAGGATTTTGCTGGGCTTTATCACACTTCTCCTTCAAAGAAAGCAGTAAACGGTTTTTTTCTTCATTATCTTTTGCCTTATTGGCCAACTCAATGGTTTTGCTTTTTAATTGTTGCTTGAGTTGATCGAACTCAACCTGCAATCTCTTTTTCTCCAGTGCTATAATTTCCTGCTTATGTTTCTCCGTTTGTTTTCTCAATGATTTTTGCTCTTTCAGCAACATCTTCTTTTTTTGCTTCTTGAGGGATATTTCCTGCCAGAAATAAATGCCATAAATTAACCCTGCAAAAACGAGTACATAAAACAGATAAGCATACCACGAAAGATACCATGGAACAGCAATGCGAAAATTTATTGTCAGCTCATCCACAATCTCATCGTCAATGCGGGCTCTTATCAAAAGTATATATTCTCCATGCTCCAGACTCAGGAACTCAAAAGTACTGCCACCATCCCATTCACTCCATTCTCCTAAACCTTGTAATTTATACTGATACACAACATGATTTTGATTGGGAATAGCAGCTTCAACAAAAAAATTATTCAACCGGTAAGGCACCTTAGCACCAGGATACAATAAAACTTTTTCATGATTATTGAAGGCTTCCAGTTTTCGGAGGGTGATAGTATAATTCTCTGGTTTGCCAGATGGCTCCTGTTTAAGATACTTCAATGCAAACCCATTGTAAACAGGGAAAAAATCGTAATCCGTATGCAACGCAATGGGTAAATACACTCCTGCCAACTGATCTTCGATTTGCTTAGAAATCCGGGATGGGTCTTTCTGAATAAATTCTTTTTGTTCAGCATTGAATGTGTATTGGTATTGATCGGTAAAAACATGAACCCCGGAGTCATTTTTATGAACAAAGACATCTTTGCCTTCAAAAATCTCTTTGGGAAATATCAACCTTTCAGCAGGATTCAATTCTTTATCCAATACTGCCCTGATGACACCAAAAGTGGGGATATTGACCCATAAAATATTATCTTCTTCCGGAATCAATTGATTGCATGAACCATATATCAGATCCATCTTTCTCAGGAAAACCGGATTTCTATCCGTTTTTTGAAAAACAGAAATCCCGTTATAATTCCCCGTTAGGATAAAGTCTTTATAGGGAAGGATTGTCCATATTCCTTCCTGATTTCCAATCTTTTCTACATTGTTTCCTTCAATTACAAACAACCCTTTATCATGACCCATCAGCAACTTGTTATCGATTTGCTCCAGGGTCCAGACTTGTCCTTCCGTACCGGGCATGAGTTCAAACCTGAAAAACTCCTTGTTATTATTCAAATCATCCCACCGTGAGCGATACAAACCCTGATTGGTTCCCAGGTAAAAAATATCATCCTTTAATATGGATGTATAACCGGTACCAAAATCACCTCTGTAATCATAAAAGGTGGTAAAACTGTTTTTCAGATTCAATGATGAGACTCCATAATCCATCCCCAGCCAAATCTTTCCTGCATCACAATAATGCAAAGACAAAACGGTATTGCTTGGCAAACCCTTCTGTCTGTTTACATGATGAATGATTTCCCCTTCCAAATCAGCTATATACAAACCTTTAAGCACTGTACCAAAAGCAACATACTCATCCTCAATTATTTCAAAGCTGAATACTTTGGCTGATTTGAGTTTCTCAGACAGATCATTTCTTACGGTTTCAATTTCACCCTCCTTTAACAAAAACAAACCCTCATCCCGGGCAACGATCATAATCCCCTCCTCAACCCTATAGATACCTGCCACCTCTGATTGGATACTCCCGTTAAAGTCCAGTTCCTTTTTCAGAGAGAAATCTTCAAAAACAAAAATGCCATTCTCTTTGTCAATAAAATATAACCTGTCAGCGATCCGGTAACTTCCCATAAAAACAGATGGAGCAGCAATCTTCACCAACTGATCATTTCGGTAAACATATATACTTTGAGAGGAAACAAACAAAACATTATCTCCAAAAAAATGAATCTCCCAGAATTCTTCATTGGTATCCTGAAGGTCTTCCTCAAAAGGGTACAAAGAAGTATATTCAAAACTCAGGAACTTGTTTTTTCTCCAAACCCCAAAGTCAAGGTCAGAACCGGTATAAATCAACGTGTCATTGAATACTGCTACCGAGCGTGTAAAACCTTTGCTTCCGGTAAAATGATTCCAGTTTTTGCCATCATATTCCAGCAGGCCCCTGTCGGCAGCCATATATACGATACCATTGGGTGCAGATGCAATATCCCAGATTTTGCCGGTATTATGGTATTCATAAGGAGTAAAACTTTCCAGCGGGGGTACCCCTTTTTCCGGAAACATTTGCCCCGCAGCAACAACCGTCAAGCCTGAGATCAGCAGGAAAAATACGATGGTTCTTTTCAATGTAATGGAAAATGTTTACAAATAAAACATATCGCAATTTAACAAAAAAAAGCCGCCCTTTTACAGGCGGCTTTCATTTTTTTGTCAATATATTAATTTACAACGAGTTTTCGAACCTGAACCGTGCCATCAAAGTCCAGGATTCTGACCATATAAACTCCCTTTCTCATACCTTCAGTTGCAAATGCAGATGCATTGCGTGAAAAGAGAACCCGTTTACCGGTAAGATCATAAACTTCAATCAGGTCGACCTCTGCACCCAGGCGAACATCGCTTCCGGCATTAACAGGATTGGGGTAAATATTCAGAATGTTCTTCTCTATAACTGAAACAGAAGTAGGATTTTTATAAAAATACAAGTTGTCCAGATAAATAGTTGGAGAACCGTCTCCTCCATCGAATTTAAACTGAATCAGGTCAGTCATATCCACATCTGTAAAATCGGAAAGAGGAATATCGTAGCTCACCCATTCTCCGGGTGTTATCGCCAATGCAATGCCTGTTTCAACCGGTCCGGGGCTGATGGTGAATACATTAACGCTTGTGGCGTCAGCGGTCCACATATCCAGATGCAGATATTCCATGTCTGACACATCCAGTGAGCCATCAAACTCAGTACCCTGATAATTAAAATTTTCAAACTTCAGGGTTTCGTTTCCGTCAATTTCAATAATGCTCCCTACGGTTGTCTGACCCCAGTCAGGATTGAAGTTGGTGCCTTCCACATTGGCAAATGCATCGCTAAAAACGGAAAGTACATTCTCAGGTTCAAGAGCCGGGGGTGTCGGAGCGGCAACTTCTGGTTCGGCAGGTACTGCCCCAGCGATAAATTCTACCGTGTAGGTTTTTTCAACTTCTGTATTGGCAGAGGTAACCAGAATACTGGTAGTTCCAGGAAGTTCTGTGGCAGGTGTAATAGCTGCACTGGCCTCAGGATCGTTGGTAGTTACCGTTACCACCGGTACATCTGTGGTTCCTTCAGGAAGCACTACTGTGTAGTCGGGTACTGAGGGTGAGAACCCTTCAACAGTGGTGCCATCAACCATCAGGTCGCTCAGGGTAGCATCTGTTCCTTCTTCTACTTCTCCTGTATAAAAATACAAATTGTCCAGGAAAAGAGTTGGCGAACCATCGCCACCATCAAACTTAATCTGGATAACATCTTCCAGGTTTACTCCTGTAAAAGCCGAGAGCGGGATATCATAGCTCACCCACTCATCAGGGGTAATGGGCAGTGCAAAGGCTGTTTCTACAGGTCCGGTACTGATGAGGAATATGTTTACCGAGGTAGCATTGGCAGTCCACATATCAAGGTGCAGCGTTTCCATACCTGTAACATTCAGCGCACTGGCAAACTCGATTCCCTGGTAATTGAAACTGGCATACTTCATGGTTTCGTTTCCTTCAATATCAACAAAGCTTACCTGGGTTGTCTGACCCCAGCCAGGATTGAAATTAGTACCCACAACATCAGAAAAGGCATCGCTGAAAACAGAAACGACATCCTCAGGAGCAAGAGCAGGAGGAGCCGGAGCAGCTACTTCCGGGCCATCTGTTGGCTCATCATCCACAGGATTAAAAGAAATATTGTCGAAATAGACAACATTATCCTGTTCTCTGCCTTCCGTGTCAAAATCCGGGAAAACAACAATCTGATCAAGTTGACCTTCTTCAGCAGGTGGGTTGAGATATGAGGAAAAGTCGAATGTAAGTTCTTCCCATTCATTAACTACTGTGTTGGGTACCAGAATTTCAACCTGGGCCCATCCGTTGGACGATACCAGTTTAATTCCAACATTGCTGATTACCGGTTTCCATACCATAATCTTGATCTGTGAATTGGTTTCATCCAATACAAAAGGTCCCAGGTCGGTATCGCCATGTGCAGATTCGGTTCCAGCCCAGGGTTGACCTGCCTGAAGGGCTGTGAATTTAGCTACCGTGGCCGAAGTGTTGGCTCCACTTGGGTCGGGGTTGGCGATGATTTCTAACGCGGGGTTGGTAGCGTTTTCAAATACCGTCCATGTCCAGTCGGCACCGTTACCACCCGGTTCAAAATTGATGGGTGCGTTTTGGGTCATACCCATTGTAACAATGAGTCCCAATAATAATGTAATGATCTTTCTCATGATAATTGTGATTTTGGTTTGTAAAAAAATATTTGATTTGATTTATTTGATTTTAATAATTCATTGTGAGCCTTCTTCGTGATAAATTTTTCAATCATGGATCCAATCCCTGATGGCCAATTTTGGTGTCCGGTCAATCCTGAATAACCCCCAATGTTTTTCAGGTTCAAGCGGTTCGGGCGATCCTTTCCAGGTTTCGTCAAATGCCTCAAAAAAGAAAGTAAGAATGTTCTCTTTTTCAGCCCATTCCATCAGATTTTCAAAATAGATCTTCTGGAATTCTTCATTTACATTTTCGGGATTTATCCCTCTTCCGTCAGAGTCGGTTGCCCATCCCGCTTCGGTAATGATTACCGGCTTATCAGGATATTTATCGGCAACAGCGTAGTAGTTTTCTTTGGTATAATCCAGTGCTTCATGGATGTGTTTGTATTCCCAAACGGGATAGGTATGGATGGAAATAAAATCCACTTCCTGTACCAGGTTTCCCAGCTTCACGATCCAGGGCACATAATTTTCGCAAAAAGTAACCGGCTGATTTGTTTTGCTTTTCACCTGCTTAACATAATCCACCACTCTTTTTTCGGGCACGTAGTGGTCAGTCCACTCTACGCAGGCCTCATTTCCCACAGACAAAGAAAAAACTATCTCCCGATATTGATTGGCCAGTTCGATTAACCTGTTGATTCGATTCTGGTTGTGCGTTCTGTTTAATTCCAGTCTTTCTTCTGAATACACTCCCCCGTTCCAGGGGCAGTTGAAGTTGTTCATTTCTGCCGTGATATAGGCACTGAGCATCAATTGGAATTTTAGCTTTTCCTTGCTGATTACTTCAAGAACTGTTTCGGCATGCTTATCACAATCAAAAAGCCTCAGATATTTCCAGTGTCCCTGCAGCAAGAGAAGATCCTGCTTTACCTCCTCATAAGAAGGATAAACCCCACCGGGATGCTGTCCTTGCCGGAAACCGGAATAACATATAGCTTTGCCGGGAGAAACATGTAATGATTTAAACGTATTCATGGCCATATTTTAGTTTTTCATTTTTATCCCAGATACCCCACCAGGCGCCCACATCGCCTTCCGTTCCGACCTTCCAGGATTCATCGAAGGAAGAAAAATAGAACACTTCAATATTTTCATCCATGGCCCATAAATGGGTATTGATGAAATACTTCATGGCGGCCATTTTCGACGGAACTGCTCCTCCCAGACTTTCCCCATGGCTTGGCCAGCCGGTCTCGGTTATAATTACGGGCTTTCCCTTTGCTGCCTGCGTTGCCTGATTATACATCTGCTGCATATGCTGCAGAGAATGGTTAAAATCTGTACCTTCCCAGAAAGGATAGCAATTGCTGAGAATCACATCGCACAGCTCCGCAATTTGTGGCCTCTTGACAAACTCGTAATAAGCATCCACATAGCCCACCGGAATACCGGGCACCTCATTTTTTACATGCTGAATGAAATACTTGAGTTCAGCTTCGGACAAATCATTGCGATAGAGCACTTCGTTCCCAACAGCCGCAACATCCACCAGTCCTTCCTTAGAGAGCCGGATAAGATTTTCGATTTCCTGAAGGTTTTTTTCTTCGTCTGTTCCAAGCCAGGCACCCACCAGTGTCTTAAGACCAAATTCTTTGGCCACTTTGGGTATAAGCTCGTTACCTTCAATGCAGGAGAAGGAACGGATCCATTGGGTATGGGGTTTTAAAACCTCCATTCTTCTTCTGATTTGTCCCTCGGAAATAATGTCTCCCGGTTTTTGTCCATCTTCGTAAAGACTGAAACAAAAGCCATGAATTCCTCCATGGAGAATTTCCAGAAACAAATTAGACAAATCCTCTTCGGTTTTGCCTTCAAGGAATTGGAGATTGGCAAATTGCTTCGATTCCTTGAAACTTAAAAATTGATCAGGTCTGAATGACATTTTGTTTATTCATTATATAGTTAGTAGCTTCATAACTTCATCCTGTAAATCAGAGTTCTCCTCTTCTCTTTACAAGTTCATTTTTAATCTCTCTTGCTTTTTCTTCGGTGAGATCGTAATTCCACATCACCAGTATAGCCAACCCAGCTGTGAATGCCGGAACTATAATATCGGCAAGTCTCAGACGGGTAAGGGTTTCGGTTGTTTGAACCGCGGCATTCTGATCAAAACCCACAACTGAAAGCACCAACCCGCCAAGCACCAGTGCCAGGCCCTGACCCAGCTTCACCATCCACCAGTAAATGGCTCCAAAAGTGCCTTCCTTGCGCGGCATTCCATTGTTAAGTTCGTCCAGGTCACACACATCGGCAGTCATACTCATCATCAGGGTAAATAGTCCCCCGATTCCAAATACCATCAATGGAAGCGGCATGAACATCAACCAGGGATTTTCCGGGTTAAAACCCCACCATTTCAAACCATATCCAATGATTGAGAGAAATGTTGCGATAATAAACGCATTCCTTTTACCCCATTTATTAGCCATCCAGGTGATAATGGGAATAATAAGAAAAGCAGTAAAAAGGGCACTTACAGTGGAAAACCAGGCGGGCCAGGTTCCGGCAGCACCATAGTCACCCTTAAACATATAAAAGACAATGATAAAGTAACTGAAGGATGCCACCATCTGAAAGCCATTAAAAACCAGAAAGGTGGCAGCACAGAGCTTTACAAAAGTCTTGTTTTTAAATACCAGCACCATATTCCTGATCAGGCTTTTCAGGTTCTTAAATATATTTTTCAGGGTTAGATCATCCCGGTTGGTAAGATTGGACTGGTCTATTTCTTTACAGAATAAAGCGGGCATCATCCCCAGAACCATACAGATACCTCCTACAATAATGGAGAGCCTTCGCACGCCTATTGCCTGGGAATCAAACAAATCAGGGTTGGCAATGAGTACCCAGAACCAGGGAACAATCATCCAGGCAACCTGCCCCAGGGTTTGGGAGAAACCCATCAAACGGGTGCGCTCATTGTAATCAGAGGTCATTTCATAACCCAACCCGATAAGCGGAGTGGAAAACATCGTATTTCCCAACAGGTAAACCATAGAAAGGATGAGAAAATACCAGAAATTGTAAGCTTGCGTATTCTCAGGGTTAAGTTGCCATAAAACAGCAAACAAAACTCCACTCAGAATGGCTCCTATAAAAATGTAGGGCTTTCTGCGGCCATATTTCGAAGTGGTATTATCTGATATATACCCCATGATAGGGTCGGTAATGGCATCAAAAAACCGGGGCAGGCCCCCGAGCAATCCGGCAAGAAAAGGGTCCATGCCAAAGGCGGTAAGCAGGAAAAACATGAAGACCCCCAGCGATCCCGGCAATAAATTGTTTACCAAATGGCCGGCTCCGAAAGCTGCCTTTTGCCCCAGAGGCACTCTGTCTTTTAAGGGTGTTTTGTAGGATGTCATTATTTTTATTTTTTTGATTATAATCTAGATGGAAAATTGAATATTATTTTCACCGCCGATAACAAGGGTTTGAATGGCTTTTGCGCTGATGGCGAATTGCTGAGATTCTCCTTGCAAGGAAAGATTTATTCCTTTTGCATTATCTGTGGGATTGAAAATTACTACAGCAATACTTCCATCAGGATTTTCAACTGCAGTTACCTGCAGTTCTTCATCAGCTAAATCAAAGCCGATCCTGACAGCACCCGGTCTTATATACCGGCTAAAATGGGCCATGGTGTAATACAGCGGGGTGAAATACACTTCATCATTTTCGGGGTCTACAATTACAGGAGCAACACACCAGTTTTGTGCCCAGTTAGGTCCCCCTTGCCTGTCAAGCACCATATTCCAGTCCACCCATCCATCTACCTGGTTATTGAAGCAACCAATGATATCACGGGCATACCTAAACACCGGTACATATTTGGGGTGCAGATGCTTTCTTTCTTCCGGTGCCCAATCCCAGCCCCAATCGGTAGCTTCTTTGGCCCAGTACCATTTATCATCCTGCCACCTGGGTACTTCAGCGTCAACACATGCTTCCGATTGTATCAAGTGCTTGCCGGGTGCTTTATTGTAAGCATATTGCAAGGCATCGGGGAAGTGGTAAAAAGTGCTTCCATACCAGTGAACAGCTGTACCATCGTAATATTGGGCAGCTTCTTCATCGTCATACATGGCATCGACCCATTCGATAAGTTCAGCATCGCGATTCTGGTCGTACCCCAGAATCTTAACATCCTGTTCATCATTCCTTAGTTGGGGTCCAAGATGGTTTTTCACAAATACATTCATCTCCTGCGGAGTGAAGTGCATGCTCTCCCAGTTACTGTCGTTACCCAGGGGTTCATTTTCAACTGTAAATGCCCATATATCAATGCCCTGTTCGCGATAAGCGTCTAAATATCTGGAAAAGAATAACGCCCAGGTATCATAGTATTCCGGCAATAATTTACCTCCTTTCCAGTCTTTGTTATCCTTCATCCACGGGGGGGCTGTCCAGGGCGATGATATGATTTTAAATCCATCTTTGGAAACGGCCATGGCATCTTTGATCATAGGAATGATATCATCCATGTCTTCTTCAATAGAGAAATGTTCCAGTTCGGTATCTCCTTCAACAGGAGCATAAGAATAGTTTCCAAGCGAAAAATCACTCGAGTTCATGTGGGTACGGGTCAATGAATACTTCGCACCTGACTCACCAAAATAGGCTTCAAGGATTTTATCCCTGTTCTCCTGGCTCAACTGATTAAGCAGGTAAGCGGAAGCTTCGGTAAAAGAACCTCCTACCCCGGTGATGGTCTGGAATTTTTCATCGGGCAGAATGGTAATTTCCACCTGCTCTTCCAGTGCAGGAAATTCGGTTACTTTGCTAAGTTTATTGCCACTTTCTGAAGTTTCAAAGATTTCGGCTTCCCATTGCCGGGATTCGGAACAACTGCTCATAATGACCACGATTATGATGAATGAAATGATTGATTGGATTTTGCTTTTCATGTCTTTTTATTTGATTGGTTATATTTTATCCTAAAATCGCACTATATTCTACTCTTCAGTCTTCACTCTCCTGTCTTCAAACTTCCGTCTTCCGTCTTCTGTCCTCCGTCTTCGTTTCCCCATCTCCCATCTCCCGTCTCCCGTCTCCCGTCTTCTGTCTTCTGTCTTCCCTCTCAATCCTGTCTTTCTCTTTCCATTATTTCCTGTTCAGTGGGCGGAACTTTTACCGTTTCCATCAAAGCTTTTTTATTGCCCAGAAAGGTTTTGGTAATGGGGTTGCCATCGCGGGTTAACCCCTCGAAGGTGCCATCATCCACCAAATCCCACAAAGCATATTTTGCCTGTGCCTGTAAATTTATCAAGCCAAAATGATTTTCAGAACCCATGGGGTTGGCAGCATCTTTCCACTGTTCGTCAAAAGCTTCAAAATAAAAGCAGGTTATTCTTTCCCGGTTGGTCCATTCACGCATATTATGATAATAGAGTGCAGCTTTATACTCGTCCGTAGCTCTTGCCCCCTTTTCTCCGTATTGCTCATTGGATATAGAAGCCCATCCGGTTTCTCCGATATGCACAGGTTTGTTTACCCCCTGACTTTGCATATATTCCACTACACTTTGATACTGTGAAGTAGCATATTCTCTTGCCCTTCGCATGGCAGAATGAATTTTTTCCAAATCCGACATATACGCTTCTTCTCTGGGCACCCCCCAGAAATCGGGGTTATAATGTGTATCGTGCATGGGATAGGTGTGCATAGAGATAAAGTCAACCGCTTTTATCAATTCATTCAAATCATCCACATGGTACTCACTACCTCCGCCGCCCCAGGATGCGAAATTATCAGAACTGGTAATCCACAAGGTTTCGGGCAGTTCACCTTCTTTCTTGAGGTTTTGTAAATAATTGACCCATTTCAGTATAATGGCCGGCTCCACATAATACTCCCATGCCCAGTGTACCATGGCTTCATTTCCCACAGCCAGAATTTTCACGATATCCGGATATTGTTGTGTCAATTCAACTGCACGGGCCATTTCCACGGCATTTCTTTCACTTTCCTCATCGCGAATCCGATCAGGCAGGTCAGTCCAGGCGTTTTTGCAATCAATCCATGCACCCAGCATCACATACATCTCAAATTCAGGGTCTTCCAGTTTCAGCTGATGGATGGTTTCCAACAGGTTGGCTGCTTCATCGAGATGCACATTATAGGTGCGCAGCAATTTTATCCCCATGGCGGATAATATTCTCATATCTTCCCTGAGCTGTGGAAGGGTAGGCTGTAAGTCTCTGGTAATCCCGCGATACCCACCATAAGAAATGGCCTGGTAGTCAGGATTTCCCAATATTTCTGCTGCGGATTTATTTCTGGGATCCTGCATCGGAGTACAGGAAATTGAGAACAGCAGGGCAAATAATGGAATCAGGAAATAGAGTTTTCGTGTCATTGGGAATATAATTATTTTATTTTTCAACATAATTTTGAATGATAACAGGCAATTATGATTCTTCTCTTCGTTGTTCAAGTTCTTTTTCCATTTCCAGACAGGTTTTCTGGTCAATGGCATAGAAATAAAGAAGTATGGCACAAGACATATAGAGTACTCCCGGGAAAACGGAAATCATTAGTTTAATGCCATTGAGAGACGATGCGGTTTGTTCTATATTAGGCACAAAGCGGAACAATGCCAGCAGCCAGCCTGCCAGTGCACCTCCTATGCCCCACCCTGCTTTCTGGGCAAATGTAGCAGCCGAAAACACCAACCCGGTTGCCCGGCGATGGAACTTCCATTCGGAGTAATCGGCAGCATCAGCCAGCATGGTCCAGAGCAATGGCACGGCAGGTGCGTAGGTGAATTTGGCCAGAATATTAAGAATGTAAACAGCGTAAATGTTATCGTTGCCCGGGATATAAAGCAAAATGAAAAACATACCTGAAATCAGTGAGCTTGCCATGTAAACATTTCGTTTGCCGAACCGCCGGGCAAGGGGCTTGGAAAAGGGTATACCAATGATCAATGCAACGGTACCAATAATATTAAACAACTGAACGCTTTGCTCCTGTCCCACATAATATTTGAAATAATAGGCGATGGTAAGATTTTGCAAGGCAAACATGACAAACGAAATAATGCCTACAAAAAACAGAATTACCCAGGGGCGGTTTCGGAAAAGATTTTTGATATCCTCTTTAAGGTTTTTCTGCTGTGCTTTGGGCGGAGCAACTCTTTCACGGGTTGTTTTGAAGGTAACCATGAACAGGATAAAGCTGATTACAGCAAAAAGAATCAGCGTATACTGATATCCCTGCGCCATGTCTCCCCGGCCAAAATAGTTGGCCAGGTAAAGAGCACTGCCCGTTACGATAAACTGACCGGCAAAAGCAAAAATGAAACGGTAGGAGTTCAAGCCTGCTCTTTCATAAGAATCAGAAGTCATTACAGCTCCCAGGGAAGAATAAGGCAGGTTGATGGCCGTAAAAACGGTCATCAGCAAAAGATAGGTTGCACCTGCATAAACCACCTTCCCCGTGGGACCAAGGTCGGGTGTAGTGAAAGTAAGCACTGCCAGCACACTGTAGGGCAATGCCATCCATAATAAATAGGGTCGGAATTTTCCCCAGCGCGTATTGGTTCTGTCGGCAATAATCCCCATCAGCGGATCGCTGAACATATCCCAGAACCGGGCAATCAGCATAATTGTACCCGCAGCAGCCGCTGAAATCCCAAAAGTGTCGGTATAAAAAATCAGTATCCAGAAACCAACCATGTCCCAGACAAAATGCGATGCCGTATCGCCCAGGCCGTAGCCGATTTTTTCTTTTATGGATAACTTTTTGGTGATTTTACTCATAACTCAATGGAGGTTTCTTATGATTTAATATTCTGTCAGAAATGTGCAAATCAATTGGAATCGTGATGGGTAAATGTGTTTATTACTTCTTTGGGCTCCCGATCCACGGTGTATAAACCCCAATGCTTTTCAGCTCCCAGGGGGTTGTCGGGATTTCCTTTCCAGTCTTCGTCAAAAGCTTCAAAGATGAACGTGGTAATGTTGTTTTGTTTTGACCACTCCATGAGGTCGCTAACATATTGTTTCTGCTTCTCCTGGCTTGCTCTTGGTCCAAACTCAGAGGCGATGGAAGCCCATCCCGCTTCAGCGATTACAATTTGTTTGCCCGGCAATGCAGTCATCACTTCCTCAACATTCTCAAGGGTGTAGCTCATCCCTTCATCGATATCCTTTCCTTCCCAGATGGGATAAGTATGAACAGAGACGAAATCGACTACCTCTGCCAGCTCTGCCCCGTTGTCGGCCCACCATTTGTAGTTATCTGCCACCGTAACGGGTTGCTCAATGGCTTGCTGAACTCTTTTCACGTAGGTAATTACCGAATCAACAGTAACCCGGTGTTCGTTCCAGTCAACCAGTGCTTCATTGCCTACATTTACCGCTGCAATGATATCCGGATATTCATTGGCCAGTTCAATCCCTTTTGCTATCTCCAGATCGTTGAGTTTTTTGTTCTGCTCAAGGGTTTCTGCCGGCCAGGGTTCGGTGAGCCACTCGCATGTTTCATAGCTGTCAATTTCGGCACGCAGCCATATGCCCAGCATTACTTTAAAGTCGAGATTGTGCTCGCGAATCACTTCCAGCACCATCTGGGTGTTTTCTTCACAATCGTAAAGCCGAAACAAGCGGAAAGGTGTTTGTTCTGCCAGTATCTGCAAGTCTTCCAGTATTTCTTCATAACTGGGATTTACAGCCCCATCTCCCCGATCGGGATGTTGCCCGGTACGGAAACCGGAATAACATACCGCTTCAGAAACGCCGGTTAACAGCATGCTTTCGGCCTGGGGCAAAGGAGGGGCTGTTTCAGTTTCCCCTCTGTCTTTTCCTGAAAAATTACAAGACATGATAGTCAGTGATATGATTAGAATTAAAAACCAGAATCCATTTTTCATGTTGTACTACAATTTGATTAATGACAAAAGATTATTCCATTTTCAAACTGACTTCCAGCCTGGCGATCTTTCCGGTTCTTTGGAAAACATGGTTGCTGATTTGTTTATTCAGCATGTTTCCATCCACTTCTTCTTTGTTGCCATCAGCAAAAAACACAGTGATTTTTTCCTGTCCTGAAATCACATAAACTACCAGCACCGAGCAATAAGTAAAAGCGAGTTGCCCCTTTTCCAAAACAATGGTCTCTTTATCACCGCTGAGGGTTACGTATTCGAAATTCTGTGAGCGGGTCAGAAACTCATCCTGTCTGAGCAGGGAAGGATGGAATTGGAGCTGACCTTTCCTTACAAATACGCCCAGCTCGCCGAATCGCGACAAGATATCTTCTTTCACCTGACCAGTCATTCCGGGTTGTTGTGCCCCGCGATGCTGGGGAGTATGCGAATAAGGATCGGTGGGAAATGCACCATACAACTCAGGCGACTTGTGAACACCTATTCCGGCCTCAATTTCATAATAATGATCCAGTAATTTTCCAATCACAACCGGGTCCGCTTTCTCATCAATGGCTTTCAAACAACACTCCTGCGCTGCGAGCAAAAGTTTCGATACCATATGCCAGTAAATAGATCCCAGTCCTTCGAAAGCAAAGAAGGTTCCTGATCTGCCCGTAAAGGCTCTGTGGTTGAAAACTTTTTCAAAGATTTCCAGCAGAAGTTTGCGCTCTTTTTCAGCAAGGTCTTTGTATTCATCACCTGCCAGATCATCAAGAGCCTTCTCCAGGTCGCGGGCATTTTTAAAATTGCCATTGAAATGGAAACCTCCCTCAATATCCTGTTCAACAATCTGGTGGTTTCCATCGGCCACCATTTTCCTGATCAATTCCGAAGATTTGGCATCAGATGCAGGAATGGTATTTTTCTCCAGAAATCCCGGCAATTCTTTATTGGGATACAAGATGTAACTGTACTGATCTTCTCTGAACAGGGCACTGCTTTTCAATGCATCCAACACCTCAAGAGCCTGATCAGCACTCAGATATCCCGAACTCAACACGGCAACCTGCCCTTCCAGCATCTCGCTCAGGTGAGAAACTGAAACTTTCCCGTCGTTTGCTGATATCAGGTTGTAGGCATGGTACAATTTGTCTTCTCTCTGATTGGCATCAATAGAATGCTCAATAAATTCGATACAAGCCCGGGAGAATTTCTTTAATCCGGAAAGAGATACGCTTCTCTTCTTGCCCCAGAATCCGCTTTGGTAGATATGCTGCCGGTATTCCGATGCGGCTTTTCCCAGTTGATCCAGGAATGCTTTTTTGTCTGTATCCTTCATTTCTCCGGCCAGCAAAGGAGCAAACTCATACAGCGTTTCTCTCACACTGTGATAGAATTCAATAAGTTCGTTGGAAACCTTGATGTTTTCCAAATGGGATCCCTCCAGCATATTGCTGAAAAACTTCATGAAGCGATGCAGGTAATAGAGTGTAACCATTGAAACACCGTTTCCAACCAGCGCATTGTTGGCATCGTTCCATTCGGGTCGTTGGGTGTTGAGCCAGATACCGGCTTCCGGAATAAAGTTGGACATTTTAGCCAGTACGGTTGCCATGATTTTTTCCAGGAAATTTACATGGTAAATCTCTTTGCTGTCGGCCATTAACAAAGTACCGTCAGCGCCCATCATTTCGCGTTGTTTGCGAATGGCAGCATCCCATTTGTGATCAAAAGCAATGGTATCTTTCGGATTCTGGAGGATTTGATCATAAGGCTTAATTATATAGGGTACTGCGGCGTAAACAAACCATTCCTTATCAAAAAAGGATTGCAATTTGCCGGGATGATACTTCTCAATAATCTCAAAGAATTTTTGCAGATAAATGATTTGATGATCTCCCCAGTAGCCAATATACGACCAGGGGTTGTCGGGCTCAATGGTTTCCCAGTCGAAGCCGTCTTTGGTAACCCTGTAAGGATTGTATCCATCAAAAGTGGAGGCATTTAAAAACTTGAATATCATTCCCTCAATAAACTCCGGGTAGGAATAAGCCAGTGCCTCCCAGTTCTGGAACAAATCGCGCCAGTTGCCTTCATAATCAAGTATTTCAGATCCATCGGTTTCATTCTGGATGTTGATGGTGAAATAATTCCAGGGGCGGCTGGGATCGCCGTGCCGGCGGCTGAATTTCAGGGGCAAATACTCTATGGACAAACGAATCAGGTCAACATCCTCAGTTTTGGTAAGAAGTTCTTTCAATGCCGATTGACTGAATTCATTTTCCAGTGCCCGGATAAATCCGGGGTTACGCCTCACCACATCTTTATTGGCTTTGTGCAGGTAACTGACAAAATCTTTCTTCTTGATCAGGTAATTATCGTCAAAAATACCGCCTCGCATGATATTGAACAACACATTGGAATAATGACGTGTATCAGTGAGTTTATCAGCCGAAAACTGCTGCCCGTCAGCTTTTGCAACAAGCTGAATCAGGTGCTGAGTTCCTGAATCAATGTCCTGCCGGATTTTATCTGCAAGATGAGCATCCTCTTGTATGGAGTTTGACAAACTGATTACCTGAGACAGCGTCTGGTTGACATTGGCAATGATCTGCCATTTTTTCGTTTTGCCTCCAGGCAACGAAATCCCTGCAGAAACAAAATAGGCTCCTTTTTCACCTTTAACATCCCGCTCGGGCTTAACAGGCTGTTTTTGCCGGAAGTTTTTCAACTGCATAGAAGAAAGCAGAAAAGTGGGTTTGTCAATACCCAGTGACCAGGCAATGTTTGCCTTCAGCGCTTCGCTGGGCTCGGCCTTATCCACAATGATGGCACTCAAGGCAAAAATGCCGATACCTGAGGCAGGATCCACTTCACTTCTTTTATAAGCATCCACAAGGTTGCTGGTAGCGCGCTGCATATCGTTGGGCACGCCATAGGGCATGATATTCTGAATACCATCAAGCAGGGTAATGCGGTAATCCTTGCTGGATGTATTTATGATTTCAGCATTCCGGATAAAACCATATATCTTACCTGAATTCCACTGGTAGCGGAAAGTCAGATCCAAATCATGATTGATTTCTTCAAAAATGATTTTGTTGCCATAAATGCTTTTATAGAGGTTACGGCTGATGGAATACCTGTCAGTAAATCTTTCCGAAAAAGGCTCCCAAATCAGCACATCATTGTCATGATGAATCTGAAAGATGGTTTTACTTCCGGTAATATCTGCTGATTCGGTGATTTTATCATCCGTATAATACGGGAACAAAGCATATTCAGGATTTTTACGCCCCGCCGACAGACCGCCATTGCTGGAAATAAACATCCAGTGATTGGCATCGCTCACGATGCTCATAAAAAAAGGCCGCATGGCATCATGGTTGCTCATTTTGAAGTAGCTTTCATTTTCATGATCTACTATCTTCAGGTCAACCTTCTTTTGTGGGTTGGGGGCTGCAGTGTCTGAATAAGCTTTGTTCATGGTATTATCTTTTAAGGTTTTAAAGTGTTTATAAATACAGTGTAATAATATATCAGAAACAAAATGTGGTCGCTATTTTACTTCCTCGTAAACTTTTACATAATCGATGATCATTTGCTGCGGAAAAGGTGTTTGACCAGTTGGAAATCCCACGTAATTGCCGCCCACCGCAACATTGAGGAGAATGAAAAAGGGCTGGTCGTAGACCCACTCTCCCGGCACATCGGTGTTTTCGATGCGTTGATACAGGTAATCATCCACAAAAAAGTCAATCTTGTCTTCATCCCATTCAATGGCAAAGACATGATAATCAGCATCAAAACGATCGTTTACCAGGGCATAACTTTTGGAAACAGGGTTTCCTGCTGAGTAGCCGGGTCCATGAATAGAACCATGTATGATGTGGGGCTCCTGCCCTCTGAGCTCCATGATGTCTATCTCTCCGCACTGAGGCCAGCCAACGGTTTCAATATTATCACCCAGCAACCAGAATGCAGGCCATAACCCCGGTCCATAAGGGGTTTTCAGCCTTGCCTCAAAACGGCCGTATTGCTGAGAAAACAGACCCTGTGTTTTTATCCGGGCAGAAGTGAAGGTATTGCCGTCCTGTATGGCGGTAATCACCAGGTTGCCTTCTCCATCCATAGAAACATTCTCCGGGTTATTCGTATAGCTTTGTAATTCAGCGTTTCCCCAGCCACCTTCTCCTGTTCCCAGGTCGAAGGCCCATCGGGTCGGATCAGGCAACTCACCTGCTTCACCATCAAATTCATCGCTCCACACCAGGTTCCATTCCCGTTCTTCCAGTTTCTGAAAATCGTCACGATCGCATCCTATTGCCATGACCCATAAAAGCAGTATGACAACATAGAGAAAATTATTTTTTGCAATATTTATTGATTTCATATGATTTGTCTTTTTATGTTTGACAAAAAGCCATGTTATTACTATTCTTTATGGACGTAAATATTATCGAGAAAAATATCTCCGTTGCCATCAAACTTTAGCTGAATTACTCCTCCCAAATCTACCGGCGCAAAGGCAGACATGGGAATATCAACACTTGACCAGCCTGTAGTAGGAACTGATAAAGTATACCCTGTTTCCACGGGACCTTCACTAATCAGGTAAACATATAACTCAGTAGAATTGGCAGTATAGAAATCCAGGTGCAGATAATCCATGTCGGCAAAATCCTGAGAGGAAGCCAATTCAATGCCCTGGTAGTTCAAACCCTGGTATCGTAAGGTATTGTTACCCTGAATCTGGATTTCAGTAACCACAGTGGCCTGCCCCCAGTCAGGGAAAAAGTTTGTGCCAGGAATTACATCATAGGAATCGCTGTAAATGGCCGTAACATTGGCTGCATCGTGCGTTGGAGTGGGTGCAGGTGACTCGGGCTCATCAGGCGTGGGAGGTTCTGCTCCATCATTATAGAAATATATATTATCGGCATAAAAACCGGGAATATTTTCACTCTCATCCAGGAAAATTATCTGAGCAAGATTGTCTCTGCTGGTCAACCCTCCCAAATCTTCAAAAGGAACATCAATACTTATCCATTGCTGTGCCTGATCGACCGGGATGGGTATAGTGTAAGATCCTGAGACATTGGGTTCCCCAAAATTAACTATCTCAATATTAAACTCAGCACCGGCATTTAATGGATTGGGAAGATAAATATCCAGGTGCAAATGTGTCATTGAGCTGGCATCTATAGTAGGAGAAGTGAACTGAATTCCCACAAAGTTAAAATCGGTGTAATTCAGCACTCTGTTACCCTCCACGATAAAATCGGCCGATTGGGTGGTTTGATAAGGCTCCCAGTAACCATTGTAATAATCAACCGGAATATTTTCGTAGGCTTCACTGAAAATAGAAATTACGTTTTCAGGATCGTGTGTAGGTACGGGTGCTTGTTCAAAATCGCCCAGCGACTGCATCGTCAATGAACCCTCTGCAGCAACCTCACCTACATGAGCAGTAATCTCAACATTTCCCGGACCACCGGTAACAGTAACAGTTCCGCTGGCATCAACAGTTGCAATGGAAGGGTCGGAAGAAACAAACTCAAAATAAGCCGGGGCAGCACTTACAGCCTGGTTAATACCTGTGGGCATATTGAAAGTAGTTGTTAATCCACCGATAGATTTGGTCACTCCTATGAAAGAGGTTTCCACCTGGTCTTCACCATTGAGAATAGCATATTCAGGATGTGCAATGGTTCCGAGTTTTTCATATTTTACTTCATCAATCCAGAAGGTAAAACCATTGCCATCCAGATTACCCGCGGCATACCAGAACAAACCACGTTCTTGTGTGAGGCGGGAAGGGTCAGGCAAAGGAATAATATATTTTTTCCATCCGGTGGAAACATTCAGTCCCTGGATTGATACGACAAATTCATTCTGACCCAAATCATTCCCTAGCCCAATTTCACCAATAGTAGCTGACTGAGAAGCTTTGGCCCAGAAAGTAAGTGCATTGTATCCGGACAAGTCGCGACCTGTATCCAGATAATACACACCTCCGGCAAAAGAACCTCTTGGATCATTGGCATCAGGCACTTCTATTCTCATGGAAGCTGCTGAATTATCATAAGTTACATCATTATCTACCGAAAAAGCGGTAGGTACAGAACCTCCAAAAGCTGCATAATTCAGCCCGGCACTGAAACCATCAATAAATACTTCAGGATTGGTGGGAAAGGATGCTTCTTCTAAATCTGTTATGTCGCGCTCGCAACCCGCCAATAAGGCAAGAAAAGCCGCGGCAGTAATAAGTTGCGTAAAACGAATCAATATATTTGGTTTCATATTTTTTGATTTTTAATTACCAACGTTGATTAAAATATATGTTCTGATTTCCCATTCATTTCCGTTGTCAAAACCTATTGCATCGGGATCAGGTACCAGCTCGCCACTGTCATCAACAATTTGCGTGGGAGAATATCTTGGTGAAAACTTGTCAAGGGTACGATAGGTACCTCTCAAACCGATTCGGGTATTGGGAATTTCGATCCAATCAGGACTCCCCAGGGTAGTAGATATATCAGCCATTACCTGCAGCGGGAAAGTAAGGTTAAAGTCGCGGTGATAATCGTAAGGACCCCAGTCATTGATTCTGACAAATGAATTGATATTGATTTTGCGGTATATCATCCGCAAATCCAAACCATAACGACTGATAGTACGGTCATCGCTGCCGTTGGCCTGGGCATCGCCCCCATACGCTGTGGCAATAAAGCCATAGTCGCTGTTAATTTTTGAAATAATTCTTGCATGCACTTCCCACAAGTCCCTGGCAGAAGGAGCCCCGGGAAAAGCAAACGTGGTGCGGCCATCAGGCAATATACCAATGGCAGCATCCATAGTGGTGGGCAAATGACGATATACAAAGCCTGCGCTGACAGCAAACTCCGCATCTTCTGTTCTGTCGCTATCCCAATCATACATCCAGGTGCCGGGCGTAGGGTCCCAGGTAAACAATATTTCCCCGGATACTTGCTCCCTGTTTGCTCTGACCACGAAGGGATCGGTAAGGATGTTTCTGGGTCTGCCGGGGGCTGGAACGGTATTGGGGATAGGCCCTTCCAGGGGTTTCTGCCACAGGAAATTGGGGGCAATCTGAAGATTTCCCAACGTATAAGCAAAGCCAGACAAGAAATTCATCTGGTTTCCGCTACCACTGTCTTTGAGTCTCCAGCCGGTGAAAGTAAGGGTTTGATCTACTCCTCCCTGCGCAACAAGGCCTTTGATGGCAGATTGCGCATACCAGTTAAATCTGCCACCGGTCCAGGTCAATTTGATTTTTCCACCCCAGGTATCTTCGGGTTTTATTTCATCAACATAAACATTTTGCTCATCCTCTTCTTCTCTGTAAATCTGGAATTGACGCCCTTCCAGGGGCTGACCTGCCCATATACCACCCACATCAACACCCAGCTTGCCAAACTCTCTGTTTACGTGCAGGGTTACCCTGCGGGTTTTGGGCTGAGGTATGGCGAAAGAACTCTCAGTAAGTCCCAGCTGATCAAGGTCTTCATGATATATACCGGTAATATCAAATTTTCCAATTTCCCGGCCGTACTTGAGCAGGAAGGCAGGGTTTGCACCCCACCATAACTGCGGGCCGAAGGCAAGTTTGAAATCTTTCAATTCTCTTTTCCCTTCAATCTCAAAACCAAAGGGAGCCACGCCATTATAAATGTCAATATTGGGGCCATAGTTAGCTTCGGGATACAATCCAAAAAAATCGCCCTCATAGCCCCAGTGATAGTGGCCGGTGCGATAAAAACCGTCAAGGTTAAACCATTTGTGCTCCCATTTATAACTTGCCCTGTAAACCTGGATTCTGTTCAGGGATTCTACATTTACATTGCCATCATCGCTGTTGAACTGAACCTGTCGGCCTCTGTTTTCGTAAAATATCTGGTCAATGGGATTCAGGGCAACATTTCCCAAAATGTTAAATTCTACTTCTCCATGAAAGTTGGGGGCAGGATTGGCTTCAACACCCACATAGAAAGACTGCATGTCATCAAATCCCAACTGGTCGGGATAGGTTGTGCTGCCCGAAATGGGATCGTCGGGAGTAGTAATCAGGCTACCCCCGGTGCTGAAGGTAGAAAACTCAGCAGTGAAACGGCTCAGGCGGATGGTCCGGGTTCTTTCACCTTCAAGTGCTGCCTTATCGCCTCTTGCTTTCAGAAAAGCATCTCCAATAGCAATCTCACCAAAATGCTGCCTGATGGAAGTCAATGTGGTGCCCTCTGCATAAGGATCAAGCTCATGAGCCTCTTTAAGTGCATAATAAGCAGCTCGTGGGAAGAGCTGGTAAAAACCCATGACATCAGTTGGTCCCTTGGCGCATATACCAAACCATTCTTCATTCATGTTATTTTCGCCGGGAATATGGTCAAAGGTGTATCCTCCGTTTTCCCAGGATGCATTGGTATTGTGTACATCCAGTTCTTCGGTCTGTCCATATTTCCACCATCCGTCACTAAACTGGAAAGTAAACCCCCCAATAGAGTTTCCGGCCTTACCTATACCGGCAGCATTTTCATAAATCTCTCTCCAGTTGGCAATATTCAGATTGGCCTGCTCTCTTTGAGCTTCTTCCATAGTGATGGCATTGAAAGCATCTGAGCCAAACTCAGTCAACAAAATGGGTTTGCCATATTCATTTTTCACCCTGTCAAACATATCGGTGAAAGACATTCCTCTGTATACATTGACACCCAAAATGTCCACATCGGGGCATTCTTCAGCGATTATATCCAAAAACAGCAGATCACCATTACAGATGGCCACCGGATGTGAAGAGGAAACTGCCTTCATTTTTTTGGACGCCTCGTTCATCAATCGATACATGGGCCGCCCCCGATATTCACCAACAGCATTAATTTGATCTTCGCCCTCCGGGAAGTCTTCTGTTTCGGCACCGGCCCAAAATAAGCCATAGTTGTTTTCGTTACCCAGAAGATAAAGTAAAAGCCCGGGTGTATCCTTATACTCCTCAACCATTTGAGTGACTTCAGAAAGGAGAAGTTCTTGTGTGGCAGGATCATCGTATTTAGTTACAGCTTCCCACCCTCCGTCTAAGGTCAAGCCATACCGACCAAATGAATGATTGAGCATGGTGTAAATACCATAGTTCTCGTAAATATACTGTATCCACTTGGGCTGAATACCGGTATATACACGGATAGTGTTAACTCCCATATTCCGGAGCAGTGACATTTCATCATCCAATGCCTTTTTGATGAAATCATCTGATTCGTCCCACAGGCTATACATAAAATTTGTGCCAATGGGAAAATAGTCCCAGTTCATTCCATTCGCCATAAAAGGCTTGTCATTGACCAGGAGCCTCCAGCCGTCTTCCTTTTCATTTACTTTTACCTGATTTGCCTGGCCCAACAGAATAGCTGAAAAACTCAGGAAAAACAGCATCATAATAATACGCTTCATAGACGTTTGTTTTAGTTTTTTGGGTTTTGGTTTGAATAATTTTGATAATAATAAGTCGAAGTAAATTATCAACGGAGGTAAAAGTAAACAGGATAAATCACAGCCTACTCTATATTTCTTATATACAACAAAACATACAATCCTTTCGACCGGACAAAAGCTCTCCGCAAACGTTTGAAATAAGACATTTCCAGGCAAAACCATTGTGGCAGTAAAAAATTTTCTGAAATGGTAGTTGTATATACTTTGTTAATAGCCGGAAAAAATTTCTAATGCCTTTATCAGCGTTTTTTACTCTTTTTTCGCAAAATTCGTCTCTCAAACTTTTGCAGGATATTTATGTTTATTTTACAGACCGGTTGGGCTATTCTTCCTTATTTAGGAGATTTTGGATTTTTGTCATTTGTATTTTAGTTACCTTTACATTGAATATATAATTCAATTGGAACTGTCTGGAATTTGACTACGAAACCCGCCCAAATGCCATCCGGCAGAACAAAAATCAACCATGAACCCATACGACTTTAGCACCCATGAGTACAACTATATCTTTTGCACAAAACCCAGATCTTGAATTTAAAAAAGTGCTTCACCAGCGCGTCGATAATTACTTCCAGGAAACAGGGCTCTCTAAAAATCACAACAGCGCCATGGTCATTAAATCCGTGGTAATGCTTTCGATGTATATATTGCCTTTTTTAGCCATTCTTTTGTTCCCACTACCTTATTGGGCGGTATTGATAGCATGGATTGTAATGGGAGTAGGAGTGGCAGGAATAGGAATGTCAGTGATGCACGATGCCAATCATGCAGGATACAGCAAAAACCAGAAAGTAAACCGTTGGATGGGATTGACAATGAATCTTCTGGGTGCCGACGCCTACAACTGGAAAATCAAACATAATAAGCTGCATCACGTTTTTACCAACATTTATGGCAAGGATGAGGATATCAACAGCAGAGCAGTATTAAGGTTTGCCTATGCTGCACCACTCAAAAAATATCACAGGTTTCAGTATATTTATGCATGGGCCTTGTATTCTCTAATGAGTCTTTCCATGATAGTAGGAGACATCCCGAAGCGTTTTGCTTATCGTCGAAAAGGTGTGACCAACATCTCACCTTCACGATTCCGCAAATCAGTGGCCTGGCTTATAGCCGCAAAAATAATTTATGTTTTTGTTTTGATTGGCCTGCCTCTATTGCTTACAGAATTGCTCTGGTGGCAGGTGCTTTTAGGGTTTCTCATCATGCACCTTGTTGCGGGTACCATTATGAGTCTTGTTTTTCAGATGGCCCATGTAGTAGAAGGCCCACACCAGGCCATCCCTGACAAAAAGGGACATATCAATGACACTTTGATTGAACATCAATTGAAGTCAACAGCGGATTTTTCAAAAAAGAACAAAATCCTTTCATGGTATGTAGGAGGGTTGAATTTCCAGGTGGAGCATCATCTATACCCCAAAATCTGCCATGTGCATTATCCCGCCATTTCAAAAATCGTAGAACAAACAACAGCAGAATTCAACATCCCCTATTACGTGTATGATAAGTTTTCTGATGCCTTCAATGCCCATATCAACACATTGAAGAAGCTGGGTAGAATTAAGGTGGATGGACAAATAATATAACCCTGCTAATCACCAATAAAAATCACGTACCCTTCTTTGTGGGCAATCTGCCCGTTTTCCAGTTTTACAGTTATTTTGCCAAGGTAAACAGGATGCTGGTCGGATACTTCATGGCGGTTGCCTCCTGCCTGGGCTATCAGCACGTCATTGACCAGAACTGCTTCTTCGATGAGATGATGAGAATGGCCACCGATAATGATATCCAGCAAGGGAAATTCCTCAGCCAGGCGAGCGTCATTTCTTAGCCCGATATGGGTAAGCGCAACAAAAATGTCAGACTCCTCTCGCAGGTACATATATTCAGCGGCGGTTTCAAAGATATCTTTTTGCCGGATTCCGGCAGGGTTGCCACTGGCCACCGATAAGCCCAGTACATTGATTTTTCGTCCGGTATGTGTATTGAAACTTACATGACTTTCGGGCGAGGGCAAAGCTTCGGTGGTGATTTCCATATTGGCGGATAACAATGGGAAGTCTGCTGCCTCCAATGCCCGACCGGTATAAAGTTCTTTATAATCCAGCTCGTGATTGCCCAATGTCATGGCCTGATAGCCAAGACCATTCATACTATCGACCATTTGCACCGAACGTTGTGCGTACCATTCCAAATCTTTTACCAGGGTGTCATTTACAATCCAGCGATGGGCATGTCTTACTAAAATATCTCCTGCATCGAAAAGAAACACATCGGGATAATTATCGCGGATTTCTGTAATTTTTTCTTTCAGCTCATCCTGCAGGTTGATATCAAAGTGATGATCGTTGGTATGAAGAAATACGATGGTTTCAATGACCGGGTAATTTACAAACACCGTATCTTCTGCTTCCTTAGGGCACACCTCCACCCTGCCGGCATTCAGGTTTCCATCCACCTCCAGGATAAGACAATCTTCACTTTCGGGAACAAAGGAAAACACCCTGTAATCAGATGCAATAAAATCTGTATTAATTATCAAATCCCTTTCAGGCATAGGATTGCATTGCGAAACGTGCAATGATTCAACTTCTGCATGTTCGCTTGCAGCAACCTTTATAATGATTGTCCCTTGTTGATTCAACAAATCCTTCTCAGCCCACAAACTCTCTGGGGCCAACAAAAGCAGACTTATGAGGAAAACAGGAAAAAAATATTTCAAATAATTAAAAATTGCATATACATGTTTCATAGTGTCTTGAATTTTCAAAACCAACAATCTCTGTCACTCCAGAATAACATTTATGGCATTTCAGGGGTTGAAAAGCGAGGTGCTTTCCTGTGTAGGGTTCCCTGCTCAAAGGCATAGGCAATTTCCAGCAATACAGGCTCACTCCATGCACGGCCAAAAACAGACATCCCAACGGGCAATTCTTCTACAAACCCCATCGGCAGTGTAATATTGGGATACCCTGCATGAGCAGCCGGAGAGGAACTTCCCAGCTGAAAGCTATCTCCGTTGATCCAGTCGGTTTTCCAGGCGGGACTTCCTGTAGGAGCGATGATGGCATCCAGCTTGTGTTCATCCATCACTTTATCGATACCATTATCCCTGGCTCCGCGGTGCATAGCTTCCAGGGCATCGATATACTCCTGCGAATCCAGACCATCCTTTTCCTGTGCCATTTCCAGATACGCCTGATTAAAGTAGCGCAAGGTTATGGAATCAGCTTTGTTAAACGCAATGAGTTCTTCCAGGCTTTTAACGGGAGCATCCGGGCCTAAAGATTCAAAATATTTATTTAATCCGTATTTGTATTCGAACAGCATAACCTGAAACGCATGATTTCCGGTACCGGGAGCCGAAATCTGATCCAATTCAATAATTTCCGCACCCTGGCTTTCCATAAATGCCACGGCCTCTCGCATCAGTGAGTCTACCTTGAAATTTCGTCCCATAGGGGCAGTGAAAAATCCAATCCGTTTCCCCTCCAGTCCGTCCTCTTTTAAGTAGGGAGCGTAATCGGTAAGATACTTGCCATCGCTCAGGAGTGTGTGCTCATCTTCGGGGTCAATACCTGTCAATGCTCCCAGGGCAATAGCCACATCGCTCACAGTTCGTCCCATAGGACCTGCAATGTCAAGAGAGTGAGAGATGGGAATGATACCGCTGCGGCTTACCAGGCCAACCGTGGGTTTAAGCCCGACGATTCCGTTGGCATGCGAAGGACAAACGATGGAACCATTGGTTTCAGTACCAATGGCCAGCATACATAAATTGGCTGAAACTGCGACACCAGATCCTGAGCTCGACCCACAGGGGTTGCGATCCAGCACATAGGGGTTTTTGGTTTGTCCGCCTAAGCCACTCCAGCCACTGCTGCTGAGCTCACCCCGAAAATTGGCCCATTCGCTAAGATTGGCTTTTCCGAGGATAACCGCACCAGCTTCTCTGAGTTTTTGCACCACATAGCTGTCCATTAGCGGGTATGACTCTGCCAAAGCCCTGGATCCTGCCGTAGTGGGCATTTTATCGTGGGTATCGATATTATCTTTAATAATAACGGGAATTCCATGCAACGGTCCCCGGCTCTTTCCTTCCTGCAATTCGTCATCAAGCTCTGCCGCTATGACAAGAGCGTCGGGATTTAATGTAATGACAGCATTCAGGCCAGGGCCGTTTTTGTCAATCTCTTCGATACGTTCAAGATAAAGCTCTGTTACCTCGGTAATGGTATAAATCCTCTCATCGTAGGCCTTTCTCAAATCCTGAATTTCCATTTCCAGCAAAGGAAAGGCATCGCTATCGGTTACCTGATCGCGGTGTGGTTCGTTTACGCAGGCAGCAAACAAGCCGGTCATAATTATTACACCTGCCAGTTTCTTAAGTTTCGCTGGTTTTAAAAGCTTTATCCTGTTCATTGTTTTTATTTTATGTTTTGGGTTGACTAATAATTGCTGAGACAGTTGATGGGAGTATTATTTCAAAAAAAGCAAATCAAGGTAGTGTGCAAATTAATCCTTATGATTATTCAAAAACAATCTCCCTGGTTCTTTTCAATTCACCATCAATATAGACCCTTATATTGTATGTTCCAGGTTCGAGTCTTTCCGGATGTTCAATCGTAAACTCCATAGCAATGGGCTCCCCCTTGTAATTCACTTCCTGCATTTGCGTGTAGGGGACAAGTTCACTGCTTTCGCTTATTTCAAAGGTTTCAACAGAAGGATACATAACAATTCCCAGGGGATCTTCCAGGTTTAGGTAAACAGTTCGGTTTCCCGGGATTGTAAATAGATCTCCCCCCATTTCAAAAGTTACAACCGTTTCATCTACCCGTTTTGCAAGAGAAACATTATATCTGTCGGCCCACAGCCAGCGGTCCCATCTGGTCAAAGCCCTGATATTATAAACCCGCAACCCCCGGGATGCTGCAACGCTATCCTGAAGCACCTGAAAACGTTCCGTTATGATTTCTATTTGCCCTTCCAACTCTTCATGTTGTACAAGCAGGTCTGTATGGAGTTGCTGAAGATTCTCATATTCAGCCTGCATTTGCTCCAACTCTTCAATCCTGTTCTGCAGGACTAAAATTTCATTGGTTCTGGCTCGCAGTCCGGATACTTGCATATCCCTGTTCCGAAGCTGCTCTTCGTATCGGGTCTGCATTTGGTTCATTTCTTCCCTGGCATCAGCAAGTTCCTGCTCCACCTGTTCTTTTTCAGCTGTAACCTGCTGATAATTGTTCTGTATTGTTTGGTTTTCAGTTTGGAGCGTGGATTTTTCATCCGCCAGACGTCCGCTTTTCAGGATATAAAATATCATGCCTGCAAGCACGAGCAGCAATAATACTCCCAATACTATGGAGATGGTTCTCATTGTCTCATTCGTAGGTCTCTTCTTTTCCATCTTAATATTTTTTTGGCGTTTATAAATAATTTTTTCACAAACAGAATATGGTAAAAAGATTCGTTATCAAAAGAATCATGCAACCTGCTTTCCCTTAAACCCGTCGAAATAATTACAGAAAATTGCAGATGTGCAGATAAAAAAGTAAGAGAGGAGAAAGTATTTTAATTCATTCACCTGTGAACTACAATGATTAATTGTAAGTTAGTTCACTTTTTACCAATACTTTATGATATAAAAAAACACGTAACGTTCTTCAAAATTGCAGAAATTAAACTACAAATCCAAGGAAATATCTCTTCAATAATCACATACCTATTCCTTGTCTAAAAATATAAGGACTACTTTTCCAGCTTGTCTTTTAAAGTTCTGAAACCACCTCCCAGCACTTCATTGGCTTCGAGCACGGTCATGAAAGCATCGGGGTCAATATCGTGAATAAAGTCCTGCAGCAGCGCTACCTCCCGCCGGGTTACAGTGGTGAAAATTATTTTATGGTTTTTCCCACCAAACATTCCTTCTCCGGACAGGAAAGAACCCCTCCTGCCCATGTCCTTTACAAGCTTTTCCCGGATCAAATCATGTTTCTTACTTATGATAAAAAGAGTTTTATCATAACTGGGCCCCTGAAGCACAACATCCACCGTTTTACCATAAACAAAAATCAGCAACCAGGAATACAATGGTATTTTCCAGTCGCCAAAAATCAACAACCCCAGCAATACCACAACAGAATCTATGGCAATCATGAGCTGCCCGACAGGCATACTGGTGTATTTACCCATTATCATGGCCAGCACATCAGAGCCGCCAGTAGATGCCCTGGATTTAAAAATCAGTCCCACTCCCACACCTACGAGCAAACCTCCGAAAACAGAGGATAGCAAAGCTTCGTCCTCCACCAGAGGTTTAAGATCTGACCAGTAACTGGCTGCATCCACCAGTATCGATGTCAATACAAGAGCTGTAAGGGTTTTCACCCCAAACCGGGGTCCCAGCAATTTCAGGCCCACGAACAACAATACTATATTAAAAACGAGCGCGGTCATCCCCACAGGAAAACCCAGCTTATGATGCATAATGATAGCTATGCCATAAACGCCTCCGGGAAGGATCTTATAGGGAATAATAAAGAAAACATATCCAAAAGAGATAATAACAGCGCCCAATACGATAAAACTATAGGCTTTGAACCACTTTTTGCTGAAAGGTCTTTCTTTGCTGATGTATGCAGTCATAAAAACAAATCGTCACTTAATCAATGATTTTATCATTAAAGCAATGTTCTTGCGGCCACTTGTACAGGGTCCCAAACCGGTGAAAAAGGAGGAGCATAAGATAAATCAAGATCCACGATTTGCTGTGCTGTCATACCGCTGGTGATGGCCGCAACGATGGTGTCAATACGCTTGGCAGCACCGTTAAAACCCACAATCTGACCACCTATGATTCTGCGTGTATTTTTTTCTGCCACCAGCTTGACCTTAATTTTTCCCGTACCGGGGAAATACCCCGAAAGCGTTGAACTTTCAATGGTGGTGGCAACACATTCAATTCCGGATTCCTGAGCTTCCCTTTCCGATAGCCCGGTTCTTGAAATCTCGAGTTCCTTAAAACGTGTAATGGCAGTGCCCAGCACTCCGGGGAATTCCATATTACCTCCACTGATATTAATTCCTGCTACCAATGAATGTTTATTGGCTACCGTACCCAAGGGAATATAAACCTGTTGTTTCTTAACCAGGTGCCATGATTCAGCACAATCGCCAGCAGCCCAGACACCGGGGACAGAAGTTTCCATTTTCCTGTTTACACGGATAGCCCCCCGGACACCCAATTCAATTCCGGCCTTCTCAGCCATCTCAGAATTGGGCTTTGCACCCAGACCCAGAATAACCAAATCCGCTTCCAGGGTTTGCTTGTCGGTTACCACAGCTTTTACCTTTCCCTCGCTATTCTTCTCTATTTTCGCAAGTTTCTCACCGGTAATAAGATGAATTCCTTCTTTTTTCATGTAATCACCAATCATTGTAGTCATATCTTTATCCATGGTGGTCATAACCTGATCAGCCATATCTACTACTGTTACATCCATTTTCAATAAAAGAAGTGCTTCGGCCATCTCCATTCCGATATAACCTGCCCCTACTACTACCGCTTTCGCAGGATTCAGTTTTTCAATTCCCTGTCGGGTGTCTATCCCGCTCTGCAGGTTTGTAAGTGCGTAAACCCCTGCCGCATCTACCCCGGGAACATCCGGCACTATGGCGGATGCACCGGTGCCTATGAGCAGGTAATCCCAGCTTTCCCAAAATTCTTCTCCGGTGGAAAGGTTTTTAACCTTTACCTGTTTGCCTTCCGTATCAATGGCCGTAACCTGATGAAATATGCGAACATCAATGTTTTGCTTCTCCCTGAATACTTCCGGATTTCGGACAATTAATTCTTCAAATGACTCAACATCACCAGCAATATAATATGGCAAACCGCAAGCAGCATAAGAGGTATATTGTCCCATTTCAAAGACCACGATTTCCCAATCGGGTTTCTCTCTTCTTATTTTGGATGCTGCACCCATACCTGCAGCAACACCACCAATAACAACCAGTTTTTTCTTTTCCATATATTCTGATTTACATTTTTAAAGGTTCCCTGCAAAACATATAACTATACATGTTACATCTGAGAATGCAGGATTACTTTTCTCCGTTTAACATCTTATATCTTTCTTCTAAATCCTCCAAATCTCTGGGTTCATGAAAAGTCCTCTCAGCAGCATTAATAATCATTTTCCCATGGGCAGCAATTTCCTTTTTCTGTTCTTCGGTTTGTGCGAAAGAATTAATGGTCACCATTGCCTCCAGCAACCGAATCATTACCGAAGGACTTGTTTCGGCATACTGTCTGATTTGATTAAAGGAGGCACCGAGCATTCCTTTAAAAGAATGTTTGTCAGAAATGACCCTTAGTTTTCCCTGCTCATCATACCTGTAAGAAGAAGGAAACCTGGCACCTGTAAGGTAACACAACACAGAGGTAAGGTTATCAATACAGGCAATGGCAGTATAGGGGTCATTTACTCCAGGCGACAAGGCTCTTGAAGCCACCTCCACCATCTGATGAATGGAAAACTCAGCATCCTGCAGGGGTGTGCGTACTTTACCTAAAATAAAGCAATCATTGATTTTTTCCATAAGATCATCTGTGCAGGAATCCTTGCATACAAATTCGCACATTACGGCGTTTTTCACAAGAAAATCACCCGGGCGATGAAGCAATATGACAATACCGTTTTTCTTCGTTGCCATTTCCATTAGCGTGTCGCCATCAACCGATTGTAAATATCCCGAATGATGGCTTTTTATCTTCTTCATCACAGGAAAATCCTTTTTAAGGCTTTCGATGGTGGGTTTCGGCAGATCATCCTCATGTCCGATTTCTTCCGGAAACAATTTCTGAATGCTTTTTGACATGGTTTCAGAGATGTCAGAGATCACTTTATCGGCCTGGATACTTACGGAAACATTATGTATAAATATAACAAGAAACACTATGCCTGCAAAAGCCATAACAAGGGCTGCAAACACTGAAATGACAGGAACGAAAATTAGCGCATCATGCTCGCGAATGGAATTAATTATCAGCAAACAATACACAAAAGAAGAAACATACACACCTAAAGCCACCTGGGTAAGCTTATCGTACATAAAATTCCTTATCAGCCTCATACCTAACTGAGAAGATGCAAGCGTAAGAACCACCAGTGTGATAGAAAAAACGGTTCCTGCCACACCAATCATTGCACCGGCAATGATGGTCAGGATACTTCGGGCGGAGTCAACGCTACCCGAAAACAGATATTTCCAGAACCCTGAGGGCTGGTAATTAAAACTTGTATCCAGGTAAAGAAAAAAGAAGGCAAAACCTGAAGCAATCGTTAGCATCAATACTGGTATAAACCAAAAACTTGCGTTGAGCTCTTCCCACAAATACTGAAGTCTCTTCATTTATTCATATTTTTATATTAACTCATGATTCTTAGCCTTCAGGGAGCTGCTCCTGGTGCAGATAACTGGAGTAATCCCTGTTTATGATTTGCAAAACTTCTGCTGTCTGATTATTTACTATAAACCTGAAGTAACTACTCAGGTTATTTAAACTACAGGCTGAGATTGTTTAGAAATACCTGCTATCTGTCAACCTTACATCCTGCAGTCTATTAGTATATACCCTTAATAGTTACAACCTGAAGAGCTTTTAAATATCTTTTTTGCTCAGTTTCTCCTTGTATTTATGAATATTGTCCTGAATAGCACTGTCAAGCTGGGGTTCAATGATGTCCGTATATTCTCTCATTTTTTCAAAAATAATTTTTGCCACCAGATACCTTGCTTCCTGCTTATCATCAGCAGGAATAATATACCATGGTGCATGTGGCAAAGAAGTATTGTTGATGGCTTGCTGGTAATAAGTCCAGTATTCATCCCACAGTTTGCGCTCTGTCAAATCGCTGGGGGCAAATTTCCAGTTTTTGTTTTCCTTTTCCAGCCTGCGCAGCAATCGCTGTCGTTGTTCCTCCTTGCTCAGATGGAGAAAAAACTTGAACACAATGGTGCCGTTTTGCACAATGTGTTTTTCAAAATTGCGGATCTGGTCAAAGCGTTTGTCCCAGAAATCGCCGGGAATATCCTCGATCTTTTCAATGCCTGGAATATTTTCGCTGAGCAAATATTGAGGGTTAACCCTTGTTACCAGAACATTTTCATAATGACTGCGATTGAAAATGGAATATTTTCCTTTCATGGGCAATGCCACATAATGTCGCCACAAATAATCATACTGAAGTTCTTTGGAGGTAGGAGGTTTAAAGCTATGCACTACCACTCCCCTGGGGTTGAATTTACTAAACACTTCCCGAATCAGGCTATCTTTACCCGAAGTATCCATTCCCTGCAAAACCACCAGCACTCCGTATCGGTTGTGGGCATACATAGTATCCTGCAATTTGCTGAGCTTCTTCCCCACTTTTTTCAGTGCTTTTTTCTTCTCCTTCTTTTTGAGGTCCATATCGAGACGGGTGGGCAGTTCTTCCAGTTTTACAGGCGTACTCACCATAAAATCAAGGGTTGAAATATTTTCCATATCCAGATTTGCATTTATACTAATTAAATATATTGATTATTGCTTTTAAACAATAACAGGAAAAGGGCTGTTATACCACTATAATTAACAAAGAGGTAATCATTAAAATTAAACAAAAAAACTATGCTAACAACAACTTTATTTCCGGGAAGATATGTGCAAGGACCAGATGCTATCAAGCATCTTTCAGAAGAAGTAAAAAGATTTGGTAAAAAAGCATTTATGATTGCTGATCCGTTTGTATATGATAACATTTTGCCAGACTACAAAAAAGAAACAGGAAAGGAGATACAGCTCACTACCGAAAGTTTCGGGGGAGAATGTACGGACAAGGAAATATTAAGGTTGTCAAAAACAGCCAAAAACAAAGAAGTGGAGGTAATCATAGGTTTTGGAGGAGGGAAAACCATTGACACTGCCAAAGCTGTTGCCTACGAACTAAAACTGCCCATGATCATAATTCCCAGCCTGGCCTCCACAGACGCCCCCTGCAGTGCTCTGTCGGTAATATACACAGAAAAGGGAGAAGTTGACCGCTACCTTTTCCTGCCCCAAAACCCCAACGTGGTAATGGTGGACACCCGGATTATTGTCAATGCACCCTCGCGCTTTCTGGTATCAGGTATGGGAGATGCTCTTGCTACCTGGTTTGAAGCACAATCGTGCATGCAGAGTTATGCGCCCAACATGAGTGGCAAAGCAGGCTCAATGACAGCCTATAACCTGGCCAATCTGTGCTATGAAACTTTACTGGAATACGGAGAAGTAGCCAAAGATGCATGTGATGCAGGTGTAACCACTCCGGCACTGGAAAAAGTTGTAGAGGCCAATACTTTGTTGAGCGGTCTGGGTTTCGAAAGCGGGGGCTTGGCCACTGCCCATGCCATACACAATGGTTTGACAGTTCTGGAGCCTACACATGATTATTTTCATGGAGAAAAAGTAACCATCGGCACACTCGCCTCCTTATTTCTGACGGACAAACCCATTGACCTCATTGATGAGGTTTATGGCTTTTGCAGAAGTATTGGTTTGCCGGTTACCCTGGCAGAAATCGGACTTAAAGACGTTACAGACGAAGACCTCTACAAAGTAGCTAAAGCTGCAACCAAAGAAGGAGAGACCATTCATAATGAGCCTATGCCTGTGGATGCAGACAAAGTATTTGCTGCCCTGAAGATGGCTGACCAATATGGAAAAAAGTTCCTGTAACAAGATAATTATTATATTTGAAAATCGTAGATCAAAAAAGGCTGTCCGTGGGACAGCCTTTTTTCATTCAAAATAATCTGCCTTTTTATCAGGCTCCCAATGTTGCTACCATAACGGCTTTGATAGTATGCAGGCGGTTTTCAGCCTGGTCAAACACTACTGAATGTTCTGATTCAAAAACCTCTTCTACCACTTCCATTCCATCAAGACCAAACTTCTGGTAAATCTCTTCACCAACAGTAGTTTCGCGGTTGTGGAATGCGGGCAGACAATGGAGGAATTTCACCTTAGGATTACCGGTTTTTTTGATGGCATCCATATTTACCTGGTAAGGCTTCAACAGCTTGATCCGCTCTTCCCAAACCTCATCGGGCTCACCCATCGATACCCATACATCGGTGTAGAGGAAGTCACAATCCTTTACGGCTTCGTCTACACTTTCTGTGATTGTAATTTTAGCTCCGGTTTCTTTGGCTATTTCGCGACATTCTGCCACCAGGTCTTCTGTGGGCTGTACTTCTTTGGGTGCAGCAGCGCGGAAATCCATTCCCATTTTTGCAGCACCTACCATGAGTGAGTTACCCATATTGTTGCGGGCATCACCCAAATAGCAGAACTTGATCTGGTTCAGGGGCTTGTCGCTGTGCTCCATCATGGTAAGGAAGTCAGCAAGGATTTGAGTGGGATGAAACTCGTTGGTCAAACCATTCCAAACAGGTACCCCACTGTAATCAGCAAGCTCCTGCACGGTAGTTTGGGCAAAACCACGATATTCAATACCATCATACATACGTCCCAAAACGCGGGCTGTATCTTTCATGGATTCTTTTTTGCCAATCTGGCTGCCGGTGGGCCCCAGGTAGGTTACCAGTGCACCCTGATCAAAAGCGGCTACTTCAAAAGCGCAACGGGTTCTGGTGCTTGCTTTTTCAAATATCAGGGCTATGT
This sequence comes from Sphingobacteriia bacterium, assembly GCA_011390575.1. Taxonomy (GTDB): domain Bacteria; phylum Bacteroidota; class Bacteroidia; order Bacteroidales; family UBA7960; genus SKVR01. The sequence continues at coordinate 29,634 of JAABSE010000005.1, read as the reverse complement.
TTTTGCCTTTCAGACGAGGTTGCTCATAGCCACCATATTTTGCTTTCTTAAGATCCAGGGATAGATCCAGTAAAAATTTTATTTCCTGTGGAGTGAAATCCAGCAGTTTCAAAAAACTTCTGTTTCTCAGATTGAATGCCATAACGTTTGTTTTTAATTATTAATAAATGGTTTATAGTAAACTCAGATACTGAATTTTTATCCATGGATAATGGTGCCGGCCGTTTCATTACCCAATTGGGCAGCTTCGGTTATAATGGCTTCTTTGCCACCATTTTCCACAAATTCGATGCAGGCCCTTACTTTGGGTGCCATGCTACCTTCGGTAAACTGGCCGTCAGCCAGGTGCTTTCTGATTTCAGGGATGTCAATCCTGCCCAGTTTCTGCTCGCCGGGTTTGTGGAAGTTGACATACACATTGGGCACATCAGTAAGAATGCAAAACTCATCGGCTTTGATTTTATTGGCCAGCAACGAAGAAGCAAGGTCTTTATCAATAACTGCATCAATACCCACCATTTTTCCTTTTTCGTCAATATAGGCAGGGATTCCGCCACCACCCACAGTAATCACGATATTCCCTTCACGGGCCAGTTTTTCTACCGCCTTCCAGTTGGGAATTTCGTGGGGTCTAGGTGAGGCAACTACTCTTCTCCATCCGCGCTTGCGGGGATCTTCGTGAAACACCCAGTTGTTTTCCTCTTTAAGTTTGTCGGCTTCCTCTTTGGTATAGAAAGGACCTACCGGCTTGGTGGGATTTTGAAAAGCAGGGTCATTTTTATCAACCACGACCTGGGTAACCAGGGTAACAATATTGCGTTCAATGCCATGCTCTGCCAGAACATTGCGCAATTGCTGCTCAATCATAAATCCGATAGACCCCTGGGTTTCAGCGACACAAAAATCAATGGGTTGCTTGGGAAGACCAAAAATCTGATGCCCCGCTTCATGCTGCAACAATACATTACCTACCTGAGGTCCGTTGCCATGACCGATAACCAAATCATAGCCGGTTTTTATCAGTTCGACCAAATGCTGACAGGTATCATATACATTCTGTTCCTGTTCATCAATGGTTCCTACCTGATCACCCCGTAAAAGGGCATTGCCACCAAAGGCGATTACAGATAATTTTTTCATTCTTTTTTAGATTTTAAGGGTTTTGATATTTCAAAATAAAATAATTGCCAGGCAAAAATTTATTTTGACTATGGATTAGATTAGGAAAAACGCAGAAAATACTTGTTCTCCGGGGGAAGTCAGAGAGCATCGGGTTGTTTGTCGGGTATATCCGACGGAAATAATATAAAACAAACAGGATAACCTCTTGTAAGGCTCATAAACAAATTTGTTTAAATTTCAGCCCTGCAAAACTAAAAATATTTCTTGAATTGGAACGATGAAACTGAAGGTTTATTAAAAATTTCATTATACCCGAAGTCAATGAGCCGCCATGGATTTTATTGTACATCATCCATACTGATAAGTTCATTGAGAATAGCATATACTGTTAGTCCTGCCACAGATTTAATATTAAGTTTCTGTGTAATGTTTTTGCGGTGAGAAATGACGGTGTGGGGAGATATAAAAAGCTTTTCTGATATTTCTTTATTGCTCAAACCTTTAACCAGTAATTTGAGCACATCGAGTTCGCGTGCAGAAAGAGGTTCAGAAGGCTTGGATCGGTTTTTACCGGGTGTTTTTTCCAGAAGGCCTCCAATTTTTCTATGAATTTTCTGCCTCGTATCACCTACCATTATTACCTCATCGAACATACTGACAATATCGTCATCATACAATGAGTATATAATCCCGGCTATCATCATAGTTGTCCGGGTAAGATCCTTAAGCTCCAGCAGCCCATCAGCATTCACAAAGGAGGGGTTAAGCAGAACCATTTGGGGGTTATGCTTCTTTATGGTTTCATGAAGCATGGAAGAGCAAGCCACTTCTTTTATGGAAGAGAACAAACCCAGGCTTTCAGAAATATGCACCAATCCCTTCCTGATAATTTCTGATGGTTCTGCAATAATTAAGGTTCTTGCCATGATAACCCTTTAACTGATTTTTTTTTCAAGCTGTTCAACAATCGGAATGAGCACCTTATCTTCAATACGGGCATGATTGATGAGATCATCTTCAAATTCCATGAGCTCCCTGAGAATCCGTATTCGTATATAACGGTCATTGGAAGGGGGGAAATACTTTACCAGCAGGCTTTTGAGATCTGTAAGTTTTTCCTCAATATTATCATGTCTCTCTTCAAAAACTCCTATATGATAGTCGATATCGGCCAGATGAGAGGAATCTTTTTTTATCTGTTGTGAAAGGGCAGCAACATAGGGAAATGCAGTTTCATCTTCGTAAGCAAGATGCTCCCTGACTTCAACGATGTATTGCCGGAAAAACTTCTCCAGTTGGATTGTTGCGGGATGTTCAACTTTATTTTTAAACTCCTCAATCAAATTTTCAAGGTAAGGAATTTTCTCTTCAAGGTAATACCGATGGGAATTTTCCAGATAACTGAGCAACATATCAATATCAACATTTTTGAGCCTACGATCGGGAAAATATTTGTGATTAAGAAATACATTCACCATCAACATAAAAAAGTCTGTATTGATGTTTTTGTCCTCACAAACCTGCCTGACTGTTCTGTCTCCCAAACCCAACTCTATCCCAAAACGAGGCAAAAGCACCAGTGCCCTTGGATCTTGCATCACAATATCAGCAAGCTTGGTATTTCCTGAAATAATTATATCAGTCATAAAGTAGCGCTAAATAACTTTTTCTCTTTTTTCTCTTTCTTCCGACTTGGTTACCAGCCAGGATACCGCATCATCTTCATTTTCAAAAACCTTTATAGACAAACCAAATTTTTTGCTGGCAGCAATTATCAGATTGATATAATACTTCTTGGAAAATGTTCCATCATAAATAACAGCTGCTTTTTTCAACCCGGTCCTGTTAACTGCCGGCAGCAATTCCTGTTCAAACCATTTTCTCTCATTGGGCAAAGTTGCGCCCTGGTCTCTGATATCAGACAAAAAGTATTGCATATCTCCTGCTGAAGCGAAATTCAACAAGGTTAAGTAGGCTGTTTTATATTCTGAAGAATTGGGTTCGCGCTTCCATATAATACTGCCAAGCTTTTTCTCTGCATAGTAGCTGACCATTGCATAATCTTTGTCGAGCAAAATTTTATCATTCATGTCGGAAGGTTTTATCTTGAAAATTTGTTACCCCAAATATAAAATTATTAACAGTTCAAATATAAAAATACTTCCACAAACCACAATACTCGCTGAAAATAAGCATATTACAAAACAACCAAACCACAAAACCCGCAAATTCAACTATTGAAAGGCAAAAATCGTCAATATAAGCAAATTGAGGGCTTCGGTTATTTTTAAAAAAAATTGAAATATGAGCCGTTTCTTTGGTTTTTATCTGCACAAACTCTTTTAACTTTGGGTTGTCAGAAGAAATTCGAGAGGGATATGCACTCTTTCTTTCCATGCTTGCTCGGAATGGCTGGCTCCTTCAAACTTTTTGCTTACCCAGTTTTTTTCCCGGGAAAAACCGGCAGCTGCCATCATACTGTCTACCCTAAGCTGATAGGGTTCATAGAGAGAATCAAGGGTGGCTGTGCCATAGTCAAAATAGATCTTATGGTTACCGGGAGCGGGAAAATTTTCGGCCAAATAGTGCAGGAATACACCATCCAGCGCCGGCCAGTGGGTAGAAATACAGGCAGCTCCGCCAAAAACTTCAGGATACTCAGCCAGGGCATAGAAAGAAATTAAACCTCCCATGCTGGATCCCATAACAAAGGTGTTTTTCCGGGAGGTATTTGTGCTGTAGGTTTTGTCGATAAAAGGCTTAAGCTCTTCAACCATAAATTTCAAATACTTATCCGACAATATCTCTCCCTCCCAATCATGTTTGCGGGCTGCGGCCATTACTTTTTCCTTGGGTTTCCCTGGCATATATTCCTGCATTCGCAAGGGCGTATTCCAGATAGCCACCACCAGGGTGGGTCTGATCAGCCCTTTTTCTGACAATTCATTCATTGCCTTATCAAGTTCCCAGGCCTCGCCGCCAAAAGCTGTAAGCGGATTAAACACGTTTTGTCCGTCATGAATGTACAATACATCATAAGAGCGGGAAGCATCATAACCGGGAGGCAGAAAAACCTCAATGTTGCGTGGGGTGACATAGGATGAGGGAAAAGACGGATATTCGTCAATCCATATTTTATTTTCGCCGGGATTGCAGGAACCCAGGCCTAATGCTACAGACATAAAAAGAAAAATTTCCTGACCTTCATGGATTAAATAATATGATAGAAGAATCTACAGTAAAATCAAACCTTCAGTGTACTCATCCCTCCGTCAACGCCAATGACCTGCCCGGTAACCCACGAAGCATCGTCGCTAAGCAGAAAGTGGGCCATAGCTGCAATATCAACAGGAGTACCCACTCTTTTAAGAGGATGTCTCTGGGCCGAAGCTTCTTTTCTTTCTTCAGAACTTAACAACCTGGATGCAAGGGGTGTATCGGTAAGAGAAGGAGCTATTACATTGACCCGCACCGAAGGAGCCAGTTCGGCTGCCAAAGATTTGGCCAATCCTTCGACGGCTCCTTTTGCCATACTCACAGAGGCATGATAGGACATCCCCTGCCCTACCGCCACTGTACTGAAAAAAACTACCGAAGAACCTGCCGACTTTTTGAGCTTGCTTAATACCTGTTGTACAACTTTAAATGCACCCAGAGCATTCAGCTGAAAATCCTCCAGCACATCAGCAGCTTTCAGTCCTCTTAATGGTTTCAGGTTGATACTGCCGGGGCAATAAACCAGTCCATCAAGGGTGTCAGGTAAAAAAGAAAAATCATATTCATCAGCCAACACATCCAGCTCACTCCATTCTACATTTTCCAATTTGTTTAGTTCACCCGCAGTTCTGCTCATGGCAAATACATTATGGTTTTTGTGCAATCTTTTCACAAGTTCGTTTCCTATGCCTGAACTGGCACCAATTATCAATATATTCTTCATTTTCTTTATGCTAATTTGTTTTACGTTTTCTTTTCCTGTTATTCATACATAGCAAACCAACAGCTGCTTTACAAAGTTCAAAATCCGAGGCCCCAAGACCTCAAAAATTCCTTTCCTGAAAGGCTCAAAAGAAGCACTTTTTTCTCATTCCTGAAAATATATCTGTCCAAGGCAATTAAGTTGCAGAGAAGAAAATCAATTAAAACGATAACTGTCAAGCTGTTAATATCTCAATCTAAATACTTCACACCCAAACAAAACTCTTATCTACAAGAGGCGAAAATCTTCTTATAAAAAAGCTAACTCCATACGTAAAAATGAGGGGTCGCTTTGAAAACCAAGGGTTTTCTTCCGGGTAAAATACACAGGCTTTTTCAAGTGATTATCCGCTACCAACAAGCTTTTCAATGTCTTTACTTTACAATAATAAAATTATGAACCTGAAAGTCATCCAGGTTTAGAAAAATCAAACCATTAAAATAACCAGGCAAAAACAACTACCACAAAGCCCCATCTAACATTTAACATGACACTTTTTAAAACAGAATCAATTATTTCAAAAACCAACTATATGAGCATCTTCGGATACAGGAAAGTTTTCAGGAAAAAAGCACTTTTATTGCTGTTGTTTTGGATTTCAACCCTACCCCTGCAAGCCGCATGGGTTGAAAATATTCCCACAACGGTAAAAAATCCGGATGGAAGTATTATTGAATGTTTTGCCAGTGGCGATGAATTCTTTAACTATCTGCATGACAGTGATGGTTTTACCATCATTGCAGGAGAAGATGGATTTCATTATTATGCCATTCCCTCGGGCGACACCCTTGTAGCATCAACGTTGAGGGCAGGCGAAGCAGACCCTAAACAGGCAGGACTAACCTCACGGGCAGGGATAAGTGAAAAAGAATACCAGCAGCGAAAAGACAAAATGTTTGAGATGTTAGAAGATTCTCCCTCCAAAGCTGCACACTCAGGCATGCTCAACAACCTTGTGGTTTACATCCGCTTCAGTGATGACACTGAGTTTACAACACCCAGATCTACGTTCGACGAAAGACTTAACAATGACCAGGCACCCTCGGTAAAAAACTATTTCCAGGAAGTTTCCTATGGCATGGTAACAGTAGAAAGCCAACATTATCCTCCCTCTGAAATGAACGTAAATATTTCCTACCAGGATGTTTACCCAAGATCCTATTTTGAGCCTTATCATTCAGTCAATAACCCCAACGGCTACACCAGTTCTCAAAGAACAGGCAGAGAACATCAGCTGCTGCACAGAGCAATAAATGCCATAGCAGAGCATATACCCGAAGACATGGACATCGATAACGACGGAGATGGCCGGGTAGATAATGTCTGTTTTGTCATCAAGGGGGGAGCAGGTCCCTGGGCTTCTATACTGTGGGCACACCGCTGGGCACTTTTCAGCACCAACACCTATATCAACGGAAAACGGGTATGGGATTATACTTTTCAACCCGAAACACAGGCCACAGTCCAGATTCTCAACCATGAACTTTTTCATACTTTCGGAGCACCTGATTTGTACCGGTACTCCAGCACCAACATCACTCCGGTAGGTCCGTGGGACTTGATGCATTCAGGCCATGGACACATGAGCGCCTTTATGAAATGGAAATACACCAACCAGACCTGGATAAGTGATATCCCCGAAATCTCTACCCCCGGGACCTATACCTTAAATCCTCTCACTTCACCCGAAAACAATGCCTTTAGAATTAATTCACCCAATAGTGATACAGAATATTTTGTTGTAGAATACAGAAAAAAAGAGCCGGGCACCTACGAAAACAACCTCCCGGGCAGCGGACTGCTCATTTACCGGATCAACACCCTGGCCGGAAACGGGAATGCCAACGGCCCACCCGATGAAGTATATCTTTACAGACCCAACGGAACCAACAACTTAAACGGCGTGGTATTCAGCGCCAATTATTCATCCCAGGTGGATCGGACGGAAATCAGTGACTCCACAAACCCGTCAGCATTTCTGAGTGATGACAGTAACGGAGGGCTGATTATTTCCAATATTGGCGAAGCAGGATCGACCATCAGTTTCGACTTGTTTGGAGGTCCCACGGGTAGTTTTGAGATTACGGCTGAGGCATCGCCCGAACATGGGGGCACGATTGAAGGAGCAGGGACATGGTATGAGGGTCATTCAGGCACTCTCACCGCTACCCCCGCCAATGGATTTTCTTTTGAAAACTGGACAGAAAATGGTAACGTGGTTTCCACTCAATCCAATTATTCTTTTACTGCCTCCGCTGACAGACATCTTGTGGCCAATTTTGGCTCAGCAGTGCCCGTATGGCCTGTCACGCTTACCGCCAATCCAACAGACGGAGGGAGTGTGAGCGGAGGAGGAAATCATGAGGAAGGCGAAAATATTACCGTCACCGCTACTCCTTCTGCAGGATACGACTTTATCAACTGGACAGAAAATGGCTCAGTAGTATCAACTTCGGCTTCTTACTCCTTCGTTGTAGAGGAAAGCCGGGAACTGGCAGCTAACTTTGTTGTTAAAAGCTACCAGATTACCCTCACTGCCAACCCCTCCAACGGAGGAAATCTCACGGGAGCAGGAACCGTAAATCACGGTACGGTAAGGGCGGTAAATGCATTCCCTGCCGAGGGTTTTACTTTTGAAAACTGGACCGAAAACGGTGTAGTGGTTTCTTCCAATACACAATACATTTTTCAGACTACCTCTGACCGTGACCTGACAGCAAACTTCAGCTCCGAATCAACAGACGTTTTCAGCATTACCCTGAACAGCAACCCTGCTGCAGGAGGAAGTACGAGTGGTGCCGGTGAATACAATGATGGCCAGCAGGCAACCCTCTCTGCTATTCCCTCAGATGGCTATCATTTTGTCAACTGGACCGAAGGAGGCAATGTAGTTTCCTCGCAGGCCAGTTATAGTTTTACCGTTACCACTGACAGATTCCTGACTGCAAATTTCGCCCTAACCCCTTATACCATTACCCTTAATGCCAACCCCACTGCAGGAGGATCGGTAACAGGTGGTGGCAGCTACAATCACGGAATAACGGCTGTCGTCTCTGCAACTCCACAAGCAGGGTATGAGTTCGTCAACTGGACAGAAAACGGCAATCCCGTTTCCACCAGCCAGAATTACTCCTTTAGCGTTACCGGCAACAGAAACCTTACGGCCCATTTCAGTCTCAACACATACACCATCACTGTTAATGCACAACCATCAGTGGGCGGAGAAGTATCCGGCGGTGGCAGTTATGACCATGGTCAGACTGCTACCCTCTCTGCCTTACCGGAAAATGGCTATACCTTTTTAAACTGGACTGAAAACGGCAACGTGGTTTCTTCTGAGCAAAGTTATACTTTCAATGTAACCACCGACAGGAACCTCACGGCAAACTTCAGCATGGAAGCCTATGCGGTTTCCCTGCAGGCAAGTCCGGCTGATGCAGGGTCCCTTAGCGGAGGCGGAAGCTATAACCACGGAGAAACAGTAACTGTTAATGCTTCACCCAGCGTGGGATACACTTTTATCAACTGGACGGAAAACGGTAATACCGTTTCTGCCGACCAGGCATACTCATTTACGATAACCGATAACAGGAACCTCACGGCCCATTTCAGCCCGGAAACCTACAGCATTGTCGTCAATGCACAACCCTCAGCAGGTGGAACTGTATCCGGAGGAGGCACTTACGAGCATGATCAGGCCGCCACCCTCTCTGCTTCACCGGCAAGCGGGTACACCTTTTTAAACTGGACAGAAAACGGCAACGTAGTTTCTTCTGAGCAGAATTATACTTTCAATGTAACTGCCGACAGAAACCTCAGCGCAAACTTCAGCATGGAAGCCTACAGCATTACTGTCAATGCACAACCCTCAGCAGGTGGAACTGTATCCGGAGGTGGCACTTACGAGCATGATCAGGCCGCCACCCTCTCTGCCTCACCGGCAAGCGGGTATACCTTTTTGAACTGGACAGAAAACGGCAACGTAGTTTCTTCTGAGCAGAATTATACTTTCAATGTAACTGCCGACAGAAACCTCACTGCAAACTTCAGCATGGAAGCCTATGCTGTTTCCCTGCAGGCAAGTCCGGCCGATGCAGGGTCCCTTAGCGGAGCAGGAAACTATAACCACGGGCAGACAGTCGCTGTAAATGCCACGCCTAACGAGGGTTACACTTTTGTCAACTGGACGGAAAACGGTAATACCGTTTCTACCAGCCAGACATATTCATTTACGATATCCGGCAATCGCAACCTGACAGCGCATTTCAGCCCAGACGTCTACAACATCACTGTCAATGCCCAGCCATCAGCTGGCGGTACTGTTTCCGGCGGTGGCACTTACGAGCATGGACAAACCGTTGCTGTCAATGCCGCTGCAAACCCCGATTTTGCTTTTCTTTTCTGGACAGAAAACGGTGAATGGGTATCCTTTGATCAGCAATATTCATTCATTGCCAATAGCGACCGGCATCTGAGTGCAGTGTTTGAAAGCACCTCCGGTCTTATTACAATCGAAGCCCAATCCGAACCCGCCGGATTTGCCATCATTACAGGTGCCGGTTTCTACAATGAAAACGAATGGGTAGAACTGGGGATGACCCCTGTTGATGAAAGTGCATTATTCCTGGGATGGGCTGTCAACGGCAACATCGTCAGTACAGAAAAAGAATATCGCTTTCGGGCGTCCCAGGATCAGGAGGTTATTGCCCTCTTTAAGCATCAGCAGCGCATCTTCAATGTGAAAGCTGTAAGCAAATATGAAGAGGTATTAATAAAAGGTACCGGTAGATATCGTGAGAATGAGATTGCTATGCTCGAAGTTAGTCAGCATGCAAATCTTAAATTCATTGGATGGAAAAATGCAGCAGGTCAAATAATTTCCAGAAGAACTCCATACTCTTTTGACGTGAACAGAGACGTATTTCTGGAAGCCTTGTTCGAGCCTAAAACTGATATCGGGGCCCTCAGGGAAGAAAAGGTAACCCTCTACCCCAATCCCTCAGACGGGAAATTCTATGTCAATGTAGAAACCCCTTTTGCTCTGGAGATACGAAATACTTCAGGCCTTATGGTTTGGAAACAGAACCTTGAACCCGGCGACAATTTTGTAGATATTTCTTACCTGCCTTTAGGTATTTACCTGATTAATCTCTACAGTGAAGGAGAAACAATTTCCAGAAAAATTATACTCAAATAAAACCCTGGTTTTTCCTGATTTTTTAACGAAGCAAGCCATTAATAACTGAAATACTAACTAAAAACTGAAAAGAAGCTCTCCGGAGCTTCTTTTTTTGGGTTCAGGAAGCAATGTCAAACAGCTGTCAGTTAGGGCATAAATTCTTTTTTTTGCCCATATCCATACTATTTATAATAATCCTGAAAATTTTCCTATTTTTGAAAACAAAACTTTATTTAAAGTCACAAGGCATTACAAGCTTTAATTTGATTGCAAACAGATATACCTTTTCCACAATGGGAAGCTTATTATTGCGTTAATACATTAACAAAACATCAAACCCGCGGAGCAGTGGCAGACAGTCTGATAATTATTCCCACATATAACGAAAAAGAGAATATTGAAAGGATAATCCGAAAGATTTTTTCATTGGAAAAGACTTTCCATATCCTTGTAATTGACGATAACTCCCCTGATGGCACTGCCGATATAGTAAGAAGTCTTTTCCCTGAATTTCCCGGTTGCCTGCACATAGAGACCCGAAAAGGAAAGTTAGGCCTTGGCACAGCCTATATCCACGGATTTAAGTGGGCGTTGAAGCACGACTACGAATACATTTTTGAAATGGATGCTGATTTTTCTCACAATCCTGATGATTTGCCACGCCTCTACGAAGCTTGTGCTACCGATGGCTATGATCTGGCCATCGGATCAAGGTATATTCACGGAGTCAATGTTGTAAACTGGCCCATGGGTAGGGTGCTGATGTCTTATTATGCATCTGCTTATGTACGCTTTATTACCCGGATGAAAGTGCGTGATACAACAGCCGGATTTAAGTGTTACCGCCGTGAAGTGCTGGAAGCCATCAACCTGGATAAGATAAAATTTACCGGCTATGCCTTCCAGATCGAGATGAAGTTTATCACCTGGAAACTGGGTTTCAAAATCAAAGAGATTTCTATCATTTTCACCGATCGCACACGCGGTATCTCCAAAATGAGCAAAGGTATATTTAAGGAAGCTATCCTGGGAGTTATCACTTTACGGATGAAAAGCATTCTGGGCGTCTATAAAAAGATTCATGGCAGAAATAAGGCCTGAACAATCCTTACCATCTTTAATTCACTCACATTATGCCTACAAATACTCTGATTATTAATGCACGCATTGTAAATGAAGGGGAAGTGAAACCCGGTTCTCTTTACATTGAAAATGATATCATCTCAGATATCAGCCACAATCCTTCTCCCGAATCATACCGGAATAAGGCAGACCGGATTATTGATGCACAAAACAGTTATTTGCTGCCGGGTATCATTGACGACCAGGTGCATTTCAGAGAACCCGGACTGACACGCAAGGCAGAGATACTGACAGAATCCAGGGCTGCTGTGGCAGGCGGAATTACCTCCTTCATGGAAATGCCCAATACCAACCCACCCTGCACTACCATAGAACTACTGGAGGCAAAATTTGCACTGGCATCTCAAAAAAGCAGTGCCAATTATTCCTTTTACATGGGCGCCAGCAACGACAACCTGGATGAAGTGGCAAAAATAAACCCCGGAAGAGTTTGTGGCATCAAAGTATTTATGGGCTCCTCCACAGGTAATATGCTGGTTGACAACGAGCAGGTGCTGGAGGGTATTTTTGCCAGAGCCAAAACTCTGGTAGCCACACATTGCGAAGATGAAGCGACCATACGGTCCAATATGGAGAAATTCAAACAGCTGCATGGAGAGGACATTCAGCCAATACACCATCCGATGATTCGCAGCCATAAAGCCTGCTTGCTTTCTTCTCAAAAAGCAGCAGAGCTGGCAAAGAAACACAATACACGCCTGCACATTCTTCATTTGTCCACCGCTGATGAAGTATCATTGTTTGACAATCAGACATCGCTGGAAAACAAAAGAATTACCGGTGAAGTGTGTGTGCATCATTTGTGGTTTACCGATGAAGATTATCCCGCCAAAGGGAATTTCATCAAATGGAATCCGGCGGTCAAAGGAAAAGCCGACAGAGAGCGACTGTGGGAGGCACTGCTCGATGGCACCCTTGATGTTGTGGCAACGGATCATGCACCCCATCTGAAAGAGGAAAAACAAAATCCCTACCTTTCGGCACCCTCCGGCGGTCCGTTGGTGCAACATAGCCTGCAGATAATGGCCGACGCTGTTCTTTCCCGAAAGCTGCCCATTCATCTTCTATCACAATGGATGAGCCACAACCCGGCAATTTGCTTTCAAATTAAAAACAGGGGCTACATCCGCAAAGGTTACTATGCAGATCTTGTTATACTTAATCCTGATAAGCCATATACAGTTACTCCGGACAATATTCTTTACAAGTGCGGATGGTCTCCCTTTGAAAATCACACCTTTAAAACTACACCCACTCATACCTTTGTAAACGGAAAGCTGGTATGGGAGAATGGGCGCCTTGATGAATCCGTCAGGGGGATGGCCCTTGAATTTGACAGAAAGGAGTGATTAAGCCGACAAGTTTTACTGTAAATATTTTCTTCTGCCATATACAAAAAAAACACCTGCCAGCATCAGCATGACCACTCCCATCAGAAGGAAACTGTTGTAGAGCGTGCTGATTTTAATAAGAGGTTGAATGGCTACAGGAGAAAGAAACATTCCCAGAAACAAAGAAGAATTCAGGTATCCTACCAGCCGTCCACGCATTCGCGCCGGTGCCGAAGAGATCAACCACAGGTTGATATTGGGCATCATCATGCCAAAACCCAGCCCGGATATAGAAATACCAACAATAATCATAACATAAGACTGGGCATAACTTATTACCAGAAAGCCGGAGAATACAATGACGTAAACCAGCCCCATAATGGTTTCATAGCTAAGATGGCGTTTTATCCTGTTGTAATTCAGCGAAGTAGTTACAGAAGCCACATTAACAAAAGCAATGGCAAATCCAATCTCTGTATTGGAAATCCCCTCCATAGAATTGAGCATAAAGGGCATTTGCACCGGAATCATGTAGAACACTATGGCTGAAAAAAAAGCTATTGCATATATCCAGAATACTTTTGGGGGAATAACACTGGTTATAATGGCATCTTCGCCCCCCTGTTTTTTATCTGCATTTTCCTGGTTATTCTTCAGAGGTTCGTATATAGATAAAAAAGCCATAAACAATACCAGTAAAGAAGAGATATAAATAAGAAAAGGCATACGCCAGTGAACATCGGCCAGAACGCCACCGGATGAAATAAAAATGAGACCACCCAATCCGGCAAAAGCTGCCTGGGTGCCAACAAAGCGACTTCTCTCTTCCCCTTCAAAATAATCTCCAATGAGGGTAATAACGGCAGTAATCAAACCTCCGACGGCAATTCCCAGAAATGCCCTGCCTACCAATATGGCAGGCAAAGTATCAAGGTACAAACCAGAAGTTCCGGCAATGGCATATAACACCAGGGAAACCAGCAATACGGTTTTCCTGCCGGTCTTATCAATAAAATATCCTGCCAGAGGTGCCAGGATAGCCATAAAAAGAGCTGGTAAGGTTAAAACGAGCCTGCTAAGCAACTCAACGCCCGGCACATCACTAAATTCACGGCTTATTTGCGGCAATGCCGGGGCAATGATAGCTCCGGACATTACAGTTAAAGTACTTGCTATAAGCAGAGTTGCTTTACGCAATCCCTTTCTTTTTTCTGTCATTGAGTTTGATTCAGAAAGCACGTTTCGGGAAGAATTTTACCCCTTTAATAAGGATATTGGCTGTCAATCAACATCTGAATTATATTTTCAAAGTTAGGAGTTTATGGAGTGGAATTTTATTGTAAAAGATCTTAATTCCCCCAAAAAATCAAAAACTAAGGTACTTTATCAAATACACGCTATAAATCCGGATGTATTCATCTCTCCATTATCCGGGAGATGCTTTAGCTGCTGATTACCATAGAAAGCTCATTCACAGCCGTGGTAGCCTGACTGAAATAATCTTCCAATTCCTGTTGTGAAACATTGTGAATGGAAGAAAAATAAAGCTGAGAGGCTACCTTGATACCACAAAAACCAAACACACCCTCTACATTCACAAGGTTCATGGCTTGAAACATCCCTTTCTCATACTCGGCGCGCGATTGTCCCAGTGAGTTCAATACAACAACATTCTTCCCCGTCAGCAATGGGTAAACTCCATTAACATTGGATTTATATGCAAAACCCCAGGAAAAAACCTTATCGATATAACCTTTTACTATGGCAGGCATGCCACCCCACCAAACGGGATAGATAAAGACCATTGCGTCAGCCCAACTCACAAAAGACTGCTCTGTTTCTATATCAGCCGGGATATTGCCCGACGATATCATCTCAAAATCACGTGTGCGCAAGACCGGATCAAAATCCAGCTGGTACAAATCACGTACAACAAATTCATGCCCATTGCGCTTCAGATCCTTTTTTAATCTTTCCAGAAGCTCCCAGTTAAAATTTCCCTGGTGATGATTGCTGTATATAATTAAAATCTTCATTCGTATATGCTTTTTATGTATTTTTTTTGCTTAAAAGTCTCAGGAATTCCTATGTTGTTTGGGTAATTCAAAACCTTTCTCAACCAACAGAACAGATCTTATTTTGTTCAGGATGTAAAGTATACACCTAAACAAATAAATAATTTTATTGTTTTTTTGCACTTTGTAAGAATTTTAACTATATTCGCTGACGAAAACAATTGGGGTTTTATCAAATTATTTCGGGGTTTCGTGTAAATATAACTTCACCAGACCTTACAGCATAAAACCTGATGAACCGAGCCACGACAATAGCTATTGACACACGCGGATGATTATAAATTCGCAATTAATCAAAGCTCTTATAATAGTTAATGTTAACGAGCTCCCCACGCATGCGCGGGACAGGCATCTGGCCGAATCAATAAAATTATAACCAGATGAACACAAAAGGGCGGGTTTTGCCTGAAGCAGTATAGGAAAATATTTTAACCAATAGAAGCACTATGGGGGCATTGACAATTATATATCTGAGCGGATGTATTCTTTCTCTGGGTTATGGCGTTTTGATTACGGGCAGGATGAATATAAGGGATTTTACGGTGTTGCTCACACTGTCAACATTAAGCTGGTTGTCGTTATTTGCTTTGTTTTTGGGCCATGGCTTCAATATATTCAATAAAAATGAAAGAGAAGATTTATTCTCAATCAACATTCATGACATCCCATTAAAACCAAAAGGTGAAAAAAAAATTATCTCAGGAATACAGACTCACCTCGACACCACCCATTATGATTTGGTGGACGAAAAGCGGGTAATCGTTGGGAAGGTTTTCACAGCATTAAACCTTTATATTATCGACGACTACAGATTGCTGAAACACTGCCATTCAGATGAACAGGAAGGTTTTTCGGAACTTTCTTCTGTCGAAACAGATTCCGGAAAAGAGCCTACATACCCATTGAAGAATATGCTGTTCCAGATAGAATACATTTTCAGAGCCACCCATCATGATTCCCCCAAAAACAAATGCCAGGTATTATTGAAAAAATTCAATAGTCAAATTGAAAAGGCCAAATTGCTATTACACATTCAGGGGGAGAAAAGTGGCATTGCTTTTTTTGACTTAATTCATTCTTTCATCGAAATTGAGGATTTAGTTCCTGATAATTACAAAATCAGATTAATTGACTTAAAAACCGGTCATTGCATATTTGAAAAAGAAGAAACCATTACCGGGAACGAAGCCTTCAAAGTCCATAACCCGTCGTTCGGGAAGAATTCTGGCACCACTTCAGAAATGGCCAAAGCACGAATTATTGTTTCAAACCAAAAGCAACATACCGCTCATCTGAATGATTATTCTGATGCATCTTTTTTACATCTGATTCTGGGAGAAAACTATCCAATACTATCTGCTGCTGAGTAAGCAAACTCCTTCCCTCAAATCAACAATGTGAACCGGTAAAATTTTCTGATGGGTCAAAACCCGTTTTTAACAGCCAGGTCCCATGAGGATTCCAGGATTGAATGCACAATACAATAAATCCGGTTCCCACATAAAATCAGGGCAAAATATTAAAAGGCAGAATAATTGCGTGAAAAGAAATACACAATACAGAAAAGACAATTTCTTCCTTTAAAGATACTAATATTTCCATCAATAAAAAACACAAACCCTATTAAAGAAATTTTTCAATTTTTGGATTTTTTTCATCATTTTATTATTTATATTTGGTCTAAATAAAAATAAGCTCAGAAAAAATCATTAACAACTGATTAATAATGACTTATATTTTTTAATCACAACAATAATTCAAAAAATAAATTATATATGAGAAGAAACATAATAACTTCAGCAATTTTACTGGGAGCCCTGAGTGCACAGGCGGGCTCTTATTCTTTTGCGGCAAAACCGCACAAAATAGAACTTTCAAATGGAACCCAGATCGAAATCCTGTTGCAACAGGAATTACCTGATGAAGATGACCATTTCCATCAGGATAACCTGCAAGCTAAATTATCCCGGAGTGTTTTAAGTCATGAAAAAATGCTGCAGATTCTGAATAAAGTCAGAAAAGAAGAACAGGAAGTAAATGAAGAATTGAGTCTTTAATCTGCCAGAACAGCAAATATCTCATTAAAAATAAATGCCGGGCCTATAGGTCCGGCATTTATTTTTAGTGCCGACATAGTCGGTTTTTAAGAAACAAAGATGGCTTTTGCTCCGTTTATATGATTTCAGGGAGATCTAAAACCCATCTTAAAAGGCATTATGGTTAAATAAAATATACAAACGCTTATTAATCCATCAGAACATGGAACAAGCAAAAGGTGTTGAAAAATCTAAGTAACGCAGTAAAAGTAATTGAAAAGCAGGAGTTCAATCCGGAAAGCAATGCCAGGGTTACGGAACGGAAAAAAGTATTGAACGAGAAGCAAGATGAGGATAACAATGCTCAGGAGAAAACCCATTTCTATGCCGGCCCAAAAGATCAGGTGGTGGAAAAACAAATCCAAAATGAACAAGATCAGAAAACAAAAAACAGGGATTAGGCAATAAAAAGTATAAATAAGACCTCATATTTTTGCTGTTCAACATACACAACCATGATACGACCCTGTAAATAATAGATTTGTGCCCAATAAATTAAACTGTTTTTTCTATCCTTTTTGACAATCTTTTCTTACTTTCGCAAACGAAAAAACAAGCCCCTTTACCAATGTGAAATCAATTGCTGCAACAACAAGCAGCCCATTGTAACCAGGGGCTGTTTGCTTTTTATGTTCATCTCGAAAAAATCTGAAAGTTAGGTAACCGATGAAACCCACTATGTCTAATCCTTTTTTCCAAAAAAAAGTTTGCACATGGCATGTTTCACCATAACAGCAATTGTAATATGAACGCGGTTGAAGCAACTACCAAATACATCTTCGTAACAGGGGGTGTAACATCATCATTGGGCAAGGGTATCATTTCAGCATCTTTGGCAAAACTCCTTCAGGCAAGAGGATACACTGCTACCATTCAAAAGCTCGATCCCTATATAAACATTGACCCGGGAACGCTTAATCCTTACGAACACGGGGAGTGCTATGTAACAGAAGATGGTGCCGAAACAGACCTTGACCTGGGACATTATGAACGATTTCTGAATGTCCCCACCTCACAGGCCAACAATGTCACTACGGGACGCATTTACCAATCGGTTATAGATAAAGAACGCCGTGGAGATTATCTGGGGGAGACCGTGCAGGTAATTCCTCACATTACCGACGAAATAAAACACTCTATTAAACTGTTGGGCGAAAACAACAAGTATGACTTTGTCATTACTGAAATAGGAGGAACAGTAGGCGATATAGAATCCCTGCCTTACGTAGAGGCTATCCGCCAGCTGCGCTGGGAGCTGGGCAATCGTTGTGTGGTAGTGCACCTTACACTGGTTCCTTACCTGGCTGCAGCCAAGGAGTTAAAAACCAAACCCACCCAGCATTCTGTAAAAACCATGCAGGAGTATGGAGTGCAGCCCGACGTTCTTGTTTGCCGCACAGAAAGACCACTCAATGACGGAATCAGAAACAAAATTGCCCAGTTTTGCAATGTAAGTCCGGCTGCCGTTATCGAATCTATTGATACCGACAGCATTTATAAAGTACCCTTGCTCATGCGGGAGGAAAAGCTGGACCTGCAGGTTTTAAAGAAAACACGCATGTCGGCCAACTGCATGCCCGAGCTGCATGCATGGGAGTTGTTTCTCGACCGGCTGCAAAATCCTTTGAGTACAGTGAAGATTGCCCTGGTGGGGAAATACGTTGAACTCATGGATGCATACAAATCTATCATTGAATCTCTCATTCATGCCGGCACTTCCAACGAATGCAAGGTAGATCTGAAAATGATTCACTCCGAGCATATAAATGAAGGAAATGCATCCAGAGTTCTTGCAGGGATTTCAGGCGTATTGGTGGCTCCAGGATTTGGGGAGCGGGGGTTTGAAGGAAAAATTGCTGCTATCCATCACGCCCGCACAAAAAATATTCCATTCTTTGGTATTTGCCTGGGAATGCAGTGTGCCACCATTGAATTTGCACGAAATGTGCTGGGAATGAAAGATGCGCATTCAACAGAAATGGCACCTTCCACTCCACATCCCATCATCGACCTGATGGAGGAACAAAAGAAAGTAAATCTCAAAGGGGGAACCATGAGATTGGGAGCTTACGAATGCAGGCTCAGGGAAAATACAAAAGCTTACAGTATTTACGCCAAAAAGTTTATTTCGGAAAGACACCGGCATCGTTTTGAGTTTAACAACCAATATCTGGAGCTTTTCGAAAAAAAAGGGATGATTGCATCTGGAATAAACCCCGGTTCCGGCCTGGTAGAAATTGTTGAGCTGGAAAATCACCCGTGGTTTGTAGGCGTACAGTTCCACCCCGAATACAAAAGTACCGTTGCCAACCCCCACCCACTCTTTGTGGATTTTGTAAGGGCGGTAATGGATTTTGACAATCATAAACAAGGATTGTAGAACATTTTGTACTTTTGCAGGATTGTTTTCCCAAAAAGTTAATAAAGAATTTTTTCTATATAAACATCAATCTTAATCATCACAAAGAATGAACAGAGATAATATTATTGGTCTGATTCTCATATTCGCAATCCTGATTGGTTTTGGCATCCTGAACGCCCCCTCTGAAGAGGAAAGGCAAGAGATGCAGCGCAGACAAGACAGTATTGCAGCTGTCCAACAGGCAGATCAGCAAAGAATACGGGAAGCAGAGCGCACCGCCGACTCCCTGAACCAAACAGAAAGGGAACTGCCAACCCAGGAAAACATTGACAGTCCGGAGCAGGATTCCATTCGTGAAGCTTCACTTCGCGACAAAATGGGATTTTTTGCCTCAGCAGCAACGGGAGACAGCGACCTGATTACCCTGGAAAGTGACATCATGAAAATCAAACTTTCCAGGCAAGGTGGACATATTCAGTCCGTAGAGCTTAAAGAATATCAGTCGTGGGAAAAAGAGCCCCTTATTCTTTTCTCAGGCGAGGATAATGTTTTTAACATACAGTTCTACTCGGCCAACAGGCTTATTTCAACCAGCGATCTGTTTTTTGAACCGCAGGTTAAGACTTACCACACCCAGACCGACAATCATATCCGCATTTCAGACCAGGACTCTGTGGTAGTTGCCATGCGTGTATATCCTGACAATCACAGCCCTGAAAACCCCAGGTATATGGAATTTGAATATACCCTTCACGGCAACGATTACATGATTGATTTCAATATTAATACGGTGGGAATGCAGGATGTAATAGCCTCCAACATTACCATGCTCAACCTGGACTGGCAGGCCGATCTGGAAAGACTGGAAAAAAGCCGTAAAAATGAAATGAACGCCACCACCGTTTATTACAAGTATTTCAACGATGAGGTAGACAAAATCAGAGAAACGAAGGATGGAACAGAAAACCTCCGAACCAGTGTAAAATGGATTTCATTCAAGCAACAGTTTTTTACCTCTGTACTTATTGCCGGAAATAATTTCAGCAGTGCTGTTGTAAGCACAAGTTCCTACGAAGAAGAACAGGATCAGCTGCTCAAAAGGATGACCGCCAGTATCGACATCCCTTACAACAGCCGGGAAGACAACACCATTCCCATGCATTTCTATTTCGGGCCCAATCACTTCAACACCCTGAATGCCTATGATCTGCAACTGGAAGAACAGATTCCACTGGGATGGGTACTCTTCAAAATGATAAACAGATATTTTGTTATCCCGGTATTCAATTACCTGGACAGCTTTAATCTTAATTACGGAATCATCATCCTCCTGCTTACGCTTCTTTTAAAACTTATCCTGTTTCCCATCGCCTACAAAACCTATCTTTCTTCAGCCCGCATGAGGGTGTTGAAACCGGATATCGAGGAGCTCACCCAGAAATATCCCAAAAAGGAAGATGCCATGAAGAAGCAGCAGGCACAAATGGCTTTGTATAAAAAAGCCGGCGTGAATCCTATGGCTGGATGCGTGCCCATGCTCTTGCAGTTCCCCTTCCTCATTGCCATGTTCCGGTTCTTCCCGGCATCTTTTGAATTGCGCCAGGAAGGGTTTCTCTGGGCCGACGACCTCTCTTCTTATGACTCCATATATGACCTGCCATTCACTATACCATGGTATGGTGATCACGTTAGTTTATTCACCCTGCTTATGGCTATTTCTACAGTGATTTACACCCACATGAACAGCCAGATGATGAATACAGGCACCCAAATGCCGGGGATGAAAACTATGATGTACTTCATGCCGGTTATGCTTTTGTTTATTTTCAATGGCTTTGCCGCTGGTCTCAGCTACTATTACTTTTTGGCCAACATTATCACTTTTGCTCAAATGTTTGCTTTCCGGTTTATGATCGATGAAGATAAAATCAGGGCGAAAATTGAAGCAAACAAGAAAAAGCCGGTCAAAAAGTCCAGCTGGCAAAAAAGGCTGGAAGACATGGCCAAACAGCAACAACAACAAAAGAAAAAACGCAAATAATACCCCATAATACCTCTGCCCCGGTTGTTAAAGCCGGGGCAGATTTCTGTATTCAGTAAATTTCTGACCTAAATATTTCTATCAGTTTTAATCCCTATTATCAGTTTTTCGATGGACAGTACGGCACTTTACAACATTTCTCCGGTGGACGGGAGGTATCAATCCAAAACCATTGAGCTTCAGAAGTATTATAGTGAGTATGCACTCATACAATACAGGGTTTTTGTAGAACTGGAATATTTTATTGCATTATGCAAACAGGGCTTACCAGAACTCTCTGGCATACAGGATGAAGACATTGAGGCTGTCCGTAATATCTATCACGATTTTGGGGGGCAGGATGCTTTGCGCATCAAGGAAATTGAAGTCGTTACCAATCATGATATCAAGGCAGTAGAATATTATATCAAAGAAAAATTTGATGCCATTGGCATGTCTCAGTACAAAGAATTTATTCATTTTGGGCTGACCTCTCAGGATATCAACAACACTGCCGTTCCTTTATCGCTCAAAGAAGGCCTGTTGGAAGTTATCGTCCCTGAGCTGGACGCTTTAATGGCAACCCTGAAAGAAATGGCAAAGAATTGGCTCAACGTGCCTATGCTTGCACACACCCATGGTCAGCCGGCATCTCCCACCACAGTAGGAAAAGAAATATATGTTTTTCATTACCGCCTCGAAAGGCAGATCAATCAGCTACTGGCCATGCCATTTGCTGCAAAATTCGGGGGTGCCACAGGCAATTTCAATGCCCACAAAGCCGCTTACCCTGACATTGACTGGAACAGTTTCGCAGATCGTTTTGTAAACAATACCCTCAGGCTCAAACGATCGGAAGTAACCACCCAGATAGAGCATTACGATTTCATGGCAGGCATATTTGATGGATTGAAAAGAATTTCAACCATCATTATCGATCTCAACCGCGATGCATGGGCATACATATCCATGAATTATTTTAAGCAGAAAATCAAGGAGGGAGAAGTTGGTTCATCTGCCATGCCACACAAAGTGAATCCCATTGACTTCGAAAACTCCGAAGGCAACCTGGGAATCGCTATAGCTTTGTGCGAACACCTGTCGGCCAAACTCCCGGTTTCGCGCATGCAAAGAGACCTTACCGATTCCACGGTGCTCAGAAACATTGGCATGCCCCTGGCGCACATGCTCATCGCCATTAAAGCCACCCGGAAAGGGCTGAGCAAACTGATTATCAATCAGGAGAAAATAAACCGTGACCTGGAAGACAACTGGATGGTGGTGGCTGAAGCCATACAAACTGTTTTGAGAAAAATCAACTATCCACAACCTTACGAAAAGCTCAAAGAACTTACCCGCACTCACGATGTCATCAACAGAGAAGCCATTCATGACTTTATCCAATCGCTGGATATCGACAACAAAACCAAAGAATCACTCCTGACAATTACACCTTATAACTACACGGGTATTTTACCGGTGATTGACTAAATATTTGCTATGGGAAAATTCAGAAGAATTTTTAATTACCTCATCCCTTACAAAGCCTCAGTTGCACTCAATGTGTTTTTCAGCTTTTTGAGTGCGCTGTTTAATGTGTTCTCGGTCATAATGGTAATTCCTGTGCTGAATATTTTATTTGAAATGCAACCCATTGTTACAGAACCGATCCCTTTCAGTCTTTCCAATGCAGCAGATGCCATCAGTACCAATTTTTATTACTTTGTAAGCAAGTTGCTGTTGCGTTATGGCAGTGTGGCAACGCTTGTGGCTGTTGGTGTTTTTGCCATTACCATGAGCTTTCTCAAAAATGCGTTTAAGTATGCTGCCATGTACAACCTGGCATGGATTCGCAATGTAGTGGTAAAAGACATCCGCAACGATCTCTATCAAAAAACACTTATTTTGCCTCTCTCCTATCATTCAAATGAAAAAAAAGGAGATTTGATAAGCCGTATGACCAGTGATGTGCAGCAAATAGAGCACAGCGTAATCAGCTCACTGGAAATGGTTTTTCGCGAGCCCATTACCATTGCCGTCATATTGGTTTCATTGTTTATTATGAGTACCAATCTCACCCTGGTCGTTTTGGTATTGTTGCCGGTGAGCGGTATTATTATTGGTCGCATAGGAAAAACACTCAGAACCACAGCGCTGAAAGGGCAAAACAAACTGGGTGTAATATTATCGGTTTTAGAGGAAACACTCACAGGCATAAGGGTCATAAAAGCTTTCAATGCCGAAAAGAAAATGAAGGATCGTTTCCTTAGCATCAACAGTTTCTACACCCTCATCATGACCAAAATGTACCGCCGTCAGTATATGGCATCACCGGTTAGCGAATTTCTGGGCACATTGGTGGTAATTCTGATAGTATGGTACGGAGGTTCGCTGGTATTGAGTGAAACCGGCAGCCTGTCTCCTTCTGCTTTTATAGGGTATCTGATACTATTTGCCCAGATTATCAATCCGGCCAAATCTTTCTCAACCGCCTATTACAACATCCTCAAAGGAATGGCGTCAGCCGACAGGATTGATGATATTCTGAATGCAGAAGCAAAAATAGAAGACCGGCACGATGCAAAGAGCATCAAGACATTTTCCGACTCCATTGAGTTTAAAAATGTTAGTTTTCGGTATGAAAAGGCACCTGTTTTGAAAAATATTGACCTCAAAATCCCCAAAGGATATACCATTGCCCTGGTTGGACAGTCGGGAGCCGGTAAATCAACCCTGGTGGATTTGTTACCAAGACTCTATGACGTAACGGAGGGTGAAATACTTTTGGACGGAGAAAACATTAAAAACATAAAACTGCACGACCTGAGAGAACTCATGGGAAATGTAAACCAGGAGGCCATATTGTTTAATGATAACTTTTTCAACAACATTGCCTTTGGTGAATACAACATAAGCAAAGAACAGGTGATACGAGCTGCCCAAATAGCCAATGCGCACGAATTTATTGAAAAAACCTCCCTGGGTTATTATACCAATATTGGCGACAGAGGCAACAAATTAAGCGGTGGCCAGCGCCAGCGCCTGAGCATTGCAAGAGCCGTGCTGAAAAATCCTCCCATCCTCATTCTGGATGAAGCTACCTCGGCACTTGATACCGAATCGGAAAAACTGGTACAGGAAGCCCTGAGCAATGTAATGAAAAACAGAACATCCATTGTAATTGCTCACAGATTGTCAACTGTTGTAAATGCTGATATGATATGTGTGATGCATGAAGGAGAAATTGTAGAAAGAGGCAGTCATGAGCAGTTGCTTACTATCGACGGCTATTATAAAAAACTTCACAGCCTGCAAATGTTTGCAGAATAAAATCATTGATTAATTTTGTCAAACAGAAAATAAATCAAACCATTAAAAAACAATCAAACTCAAATAAGATGGACTTAAGCAAAGTAATGGCAATCTCCGGGAAAAGCGGCTTGTTCAAAGTTGTTTCCCAGTCGCGCGGAAGTATTATTGTTGAATCTCTGGCTGATGGAAAAAAAATGCCGGTTTTTGCAACCCACCGCTCATCGGTACTGGAAGATATCAGTATGTTTACGTATACCGACGATGTTCCTTTGAAGGAGGTATTGTGGAAAATATACCAGAAAGAAGGCGGAAAGGCTTTATCTATCGATCTTAAGGCCGATTCAGATCAACTCAAAGAATATTTCGAAGTTATTCTTCCTGACTATGATCAGGAGAGGGTATATGCCAGCGACATCCGGAAATTATTTTCGTGGTACAACCTGTTGCTTGAGCATGATATGATCAGTGAGCCTGAAACAGAGGAAGGAGAAGAAGAGAAGGAAGCAGCGGACGAAACGACAGCAGAAGAAACACCTAAAGAGGAGAAGAAAGCAGATGCCCCCAAAAAGCAAACAACAAAAAAAGCCAGGAAAGAAGACAAAGACGATAAATAACATTATAGCCTGAACAACCCAATGTATAAAGCACTGCTTCGCCCCATCCTGTTTCTTTTTTCTCCCGAAACCGTCCATCATATGGTGGTAAACATGCTGCACATCGGGTTTATGATTCCCGGCGTAAAAGCTTTGGTAAAAATGACCTGTAAAGTACAGGATCCCATCATGGAAACAGAGCTTTTCGGGATTCGCTTTCCCAACAAGGTGGGCCTTGCAGCAGGCTTTGATAAACAGGCAAACATATATAATCATCTGGCAGCCTTTGGGTTTGGTCACATCGAAATAGGAACCGTAAACCCGCTTCCCCAACCCGGCAATCCCAAACCCAGGCTTTTCCGGTTAAAAAAAGACAACGCCCTGGTCAACCGCATGGGGTTCAACAATCCCGGGGTTGACCAGTTTGTCAAAAACCTTAAGAAACACCGGCCGGAGGTGATTGTTGGAGGGAATATTGGCAAGAACACCCTTACCCTCAACGAAAATGCCATTGATGACTACCTGGTTTGTTTCAACAAGTTACACGACTGGGTAGATTATTTCGTCATCAATGTTAGCTGTCCCAATATTGAAGGACTTGGAAAACTGCAGGATAAAGATGAACTCATAAAAATCATTTCCCGGATCAATGAAGCAGGCCGGCAAAAAGAAAAACGCAAGCCGGTTTTGCTGAAAATTGCTCCGGATCTGCCCCCCGGACAACTGGATGATGTGATTCAAGTGGTGACAACAACCGGTATTGATGGTATCATCGCTACCAATACTACCACCACGAGGGATAACCTTTCCTCTGATGCTGAAATGATTGAGCAGATAGGAAGAGGAGGACTCAGTGGCAAGCCGTTAAGAGACAAATCCACGGAAACAATCAGGTATATCGTGGAAAAGTCGGAAGGAAAAATCCCTGTTATTGGTGTGGGTGGAATTATGACACCCGAAGATGCCATTGAAAAGCTGGAAGCCGGGGCAAGTCTTTTGCAGGTTTATACCGGTTTTATTTATCAGGGGCCGGCAATGGTTAAAAAACTGAACAAAAGCATACGCAATTACCTTCTTCAGAAAAATCATAGCTAAAATTTTCAAACAAGACAGAAGAGTCCTTTGTTGCTATAGATAGTTCAGCAATACTGTTTATAAATAGCAAAGGGTTTTTATGCGTTTGATTAAATTCTGGTCTCTGATAATCATTGCTGTGTTTCAACTCAATACAGTGCCTGTAAAAGCTGCGGAAGAGCGGCCTCAGGGTTTCAGCTTTGATGTGAATTATCGTTCATTGAAAATCCCTGCCCGTATTTCCCACAACCTGATAGTTGTGTCGATGAGTATCAATGGATCACCCCCCCTGAACTTTATTCTTGATACAGGTGTGAATACAACCATTCTCACTGAGCCTTTGATAGCTTTTGCATTTGACTTGGAAATTGATGAATTGGTTTATGTCGTTGGGTTGGGTAGTGAAGGCGTCGTTGAAGCCGGCATGGTGCGCAATCTAACTTTTTCCATGCCCGGAATAACGGGTCGTAACATGAACCTGGTGGTATTACCTGAAGGTATTTTATCATTCTCCGAAATATTTGGCTTCCAGGTGCATGGAATTATGGGATATGACTTTTTCAAGGAATTTCCTGTTCGGGTAAATTACCGCAGAGAATTCATTCGGGTATATCAAAATCCCACCTATCGCGTCAGAAGAAAAAGCCGCGTAATACCACTCACCCTTGAAAACAACAAACCCTATATTGATGTATCACTTGAAGGGACGACTGAACGCATTGACTCCCTGAGGTTGCTGGTTGATTTGGGTGCAACCAGTCCGTTGTTTCTCAATCGCAAATACAAAGATCTAACGCCGGATAGGATTACTTCTTACCTGGGAAAAGGAATCAGTGGAGAGCTGACGGGTGAAACCGGAAGGCTGGAAAAAATTACCATTGATGAGTTCCAACTGAAGGAACCACTTGCCTCTTATCCCCAAAAAGAATTTCTTACCCTGGCCAATCTCGAAATCCCATGGGAAGGGATCATAGGGGGTGGCATCCTCAACCGCTTTCATGTAACCATTGATTACCCGTCCGGAAAGCTCATATTAAGAAGGAATCGCGGATTCAATAAACCCTTCCATACCAATATGAGCGGGATGGAGGTAATTGCCGAGGGGGCTGCCTTCAACAATTTCGTTATTAATCATGTGAGAGAAAATTCTGTTGCCTGGGAGCAGGGAATACTGCCCGGAGATCAGATTATCGGTATTGAAAACAAACCGACAGCAAAACTTACCCTGGAAGAAGTCCTTGGCTATCTCAGTCAGGATGAAGGCACCAGCCTTAGGATGGAGTTTCTTAGAGGTGATAGTATTTATAGAAAATCCATTCGGCTGCGTGAAGATATATAGCAACTGGTTTTAGCTTCCCATAAGGAATAGGATCTTTAGGGAAACACCAATTCGAGATCTCTTTCCATAGCGCTCTCTGTCCATGCTTCCGGTGTTACCTTCCAGTTACTTCCTGCCTTTGGATTCAGCACTTTTGTGCTTCTGATAAAATCAGCTATATGGCTTCGCAGATCATGCTCTGAAACCCATACAATTCTATCTTCCAGCTGAGCATGTTCAATTCCGGCACCTTGTGTCAGATGCCCTCCTCCTCCACTTCCGCGATAGGAGTTAACTGCCACTTTATAGGTCTGATTCAGATCAAAAGATTCACCGGAAGAAAGCTGACTGATGGAAATGCGTGAACCGGCTGGCTTAGTCACATCAACTTCATAATCAATGCCTGCGGCAGAATCAAAATTAAAAAATGCGTTGGTAAACCGTGCCCTGTTGTTTTGACCCATTTCAATATTGCCTTGCTCATCCTTTCTCAGCAGCAGAATATTGTCATCAGGGCTACTCATGGTATTGTACCACAGACCGTAAGAATATTCCAGAGCACCTTTGATTTCTGATCCTGTCAGCTCCATTACATACAAATAGTTTTCAAAAGGATACAAATTAAACATGTCTCTCATAGAAAGCTCTCCTGCTCTCAGCATGGCGTCAAAAGACAAGGGCGCGGCAAAAGAAACTTCAGCATCTGTTAGTTCGAGTTGCATATGATGCACAAAGTCAACAAAGGCTGCATTCCCAACATAAGCATCCTGCGACTGCAAATCAACCTGCAGGGAGCCCAGTGGCTGCAGCACAAATTGCCTGACCTGGTCAAACTCATCTTTAAACTCTTCCATAAATTCCTCAGACGGCTCATAATCAACCATATCAGCAATATGTCCCTCTTTGGAAGTTAATGAATAGGTGCCATCGGGAGTAAGATCAAAAAACAGATCTGCTACTGCAAGGGATCGTCCGTAAGATTGTCCTGCTATCATCAACACTTCTTTTCCCTCTACATTTTCAAAAACCTGGTTGCGCACTCTGTGGTCATGTCCGGTAAAAACAACATCAAACCCGGGAACATTTTTTGCCACAAACAAAGAAGCATTTTCAACCGACACTGTTTCTCCTGTATACATTTCATCTTCGCCTGCTCCGCTGTGGAAAAGACCGATGATAGCATGGGGTTTTTCATGGTCACGAATATATTGCATCCATTCCACTGCCGCTTCATACATTTCTACAAACTCAAGTTCTTCCCAGAGTTTTCGCGGAAGCCAGGTGGGAACGGAAGAGGTTACCAATCCCAGCACGGCAATCTTCACTCCATTACGTTCAATGATTGTGTAGGGCTCGAAGTGAGGTTTTCCTGTTTCAGAGTTCAGTATATTGGCTGCTAACCATGGGAAATCGAACTCATTCCTTAATTTTTCATACACCCGGGGTCCGGTCTCAATATCATGGTTGCCTACACTGGAAGCTGCAAAGCCCATATAATTCATTACGTCTGCAAATAAATTCACAGCTCTGTCGGACTGATAGTTGAAATAATAGCCGGTAGGCTGCCCCTGAAGCAAATCGCCATTATCGAGCAAAATAATGTTTTGTTGCAGCAAATCACGTTGCTCATCCACATAACTCTTAGCGTGGGCAAGACTACCATCCACTTCCCTGTCATTTGTAAAGTCATAGGGAAAGATCATAGCATGTACATCTGTAGTAGTAATTACTTTTACATGCACCTGCTTGTCGGGCTGTTGACATCCAAAGACAGCGACAATGGAAACAATCCCCAGCATAATACGGAATGTCCTGAAAGGTATTTTCATAATGAAAGTTCTTTAGTGTTATCGTAAGTAATCATTTTATTAAAATGAGATAATGTACTTCAAATATAACTAAAAAGAAGTCATGCTCTTTGTGAATAACGGTTTTTTTTATCTGTTTATAATCCTACTTTGACACATTTGTAAAAATACTTAAACTTATTTTGTCCAAGTGGAAACCTTATTTTATAAATACATTGAACC
>JAABSE010000059.1 GCA_011390575.1 Sphingobacteriia bacterium | reverse complement strand
GGTAGCCTGCCAGGTGCTTGAAGACAGGGGGGAAGTATACTTCAGATTCATGGTAGATGATCACCAGATGCTGGGTCAATACAGTTCAGTAATATCCCTTGACGCCTTCGACCCAATTTCAGGTTTTGCTTATGCCTACGCCAATCGTGAAGGTTTTCAATCTTTTCTCGAATTTAATACTGCATACGAGGTACTTACTGCACCTTCGCTGACTACAGCAAAAAATCAGATTAACATGGTTGCATCGGTAGAAGTGGACAATATCAGTTCCTGGAATTTTTATCCTACCTATGAGGCGTATGAAAGCATGATGCTGCAATTTGAAGATTTATTCCCTGATTTGTATGAAAGGGTTGAAATACAGACTCTTGCTTCAGGACGCAAATTGATTTTCGGACGAATTACTTCAGATGTGAGCCAGGAGCACGACAAACCCCGGTTTATGTACACATCTACCATTCATGGGGATGAAACAACAGGTTTTAATCTCATGCTGAGAATGATTCATTACCTGCTTAACAATTATGGAGAAGATGCTACAGTAACGCATTTGCTGGATAATCTTGAAATATGGATTTGCCCCAATGAAAATCCCGACGGAACTTACACCACCAACAACGCAACGGTTATTGGGGCAACCCGGGGAAATTTTAATTTTGTGGATATGAACCGTAATTACCCTAATCCCGTGATGGTCCCGGAGCCGGGTACGCAGTCAGAAACAGAAGCAATGATTGATCTGGTGCAGAATTACGACTTTGTAATGTCGGCCAATATGCATGGTGGAATAGAATGTCTCAATTATCCCTGGGATAGCTGGACTTCAGCAGAGAGAACACATGCAGATCATTTCTGGTGGCAGCTGGTAATGCACGAATATGCCGATACCGCCAGATTTTACAGCCCTGAAGAGTATATGGACCCCTGGGGTTCTTCATTTAATAATGGAGTTACTCATGGTGGTGACTGGTACGTGGTTTATGGTAGTCGACAGGATTATATGAATTACTATGCAAGTTTAAGAGAGTTTACCCTGGAGCTTTCCAATATAAAACTTTTGCCTACCGATTTGCTGGAAGCTCACTGGGAATATAACCACAGATCGATGCTTAACTATATGAAGCAGAGCTTACACGGAATCAGAGGCAGGGTTACGGATATCAATACAGGTGAGCCGATAAGAGCCATGATCGAGTTAATAGGGCACGATAAGGATAATTCCCATGTGTATTCCTCCGCTGAACACGGTGGATTTAACAGGCCTGTCCTTGAGGGTATCTACAACATGAGGATTCAGGCAGATGGCTATCCCGTAAAAACCATTAACGACATTTCTGTGGCCCCTGATGAAGCCACGATGATAGATATTGAACTTGGTATTTATCTTTCAGCACCCTCTTTCAGTTTGCAAACCAACCAGATGCTTTACCCCAATCCGGCCAGCGATAGAGTTTCAGTAATGGGTTTGCCTGGTGCAGAAAGGATAAAAGTATATGATACAACCGGCAGATTAGTTTTTGAACAGGATTATTTGGGTCAGCAAAACTCTTTTAATATTTCGCATCTGCCGGCAGGTGTGTACCTGGTTCATATCGAAACCCGTGAAGTATTATATCTGGATAAGCTGATCAAGCATTAAACATCCGGTATAATATCTGGAAATCTGGTACATTTAGTTTTCAATCAATTAAACTAAGTCAACCCAAGGATACCTTGGTTGTCAGTATTACCTTCATATTGCATTGTTAAGCAAGGGTCAATTTTCCATCAACCCGTGCTCTTCAAACCTGCCGATAATGCAGTGGTAAGCATCAGTAACCTGTCCAACAGGTATTCTTTGCTTGCTTTTTCTGCTTCACTTAACTTACGCCAATCTTTGAGCTGTTCGATATGAAGTTTGTGAAGGATATTCAGTGCATTTTTCCGTTTGTCAATGTTATCCAGCAAACTGTGCCGTCTGTTCTCCGACTCTTCTCCCATCAGTGCAATGAGTTCTTCTTTGGCTTTGTGATACTCTTCCATAATCATGGAAGTAAAATCTTCTTTAAGTTTGGGATCCTCTACCAAATTTGCATATTGCTCCATGAGCGATTCATCAGCATTAAGCAGATTGGTTTCGATGTGGATAAGCGTATACCTTAAAAATGGCCATTTGTGAGAGAACTCCTTAAGCTGGCTGAAAAGCTCAGGATGCTCATTTTTCAGGGTTTGTAAAGCATATCCTGCCCCAAACCATGCTGTAAGGTTAAACCTTGACTGGTTCCAGCTAAATACCCAGGGAATAGCCCTTAAATCATCCAGTGAACGTTGGCCGGTGCGGCGTGCAGGCCGGGAACCAATTCTGCTGCGTTCCAGCAAATCAATGGGCGTAGCCTGGCCGTAGTAGTCAATGAAACCGGGCTTTTTTATCAATTCCTGGTATTTCTTCAGGGAAAGCTCTGCCAGCTTTTTTACAGCGTCGTAGGGATAATCGGGCCTGTTTTTAATAGAATATGTATAGGCAGTTTGAAGGGCCGTGCCCGATAGAAGCATTTCCAGGTTGTAAGTTGCATTGAGATTATTGGCAAATTGCTGGGCGATGGTTTCACCCTGCACAGTAAGTTTAATACTTCCGCTCATGGTCCCCCTGGGCATGCTTTCAAGGAAACGGTGATATTTTCCGCCGCCGCGGCTTATGGTACCTCCGATGCCATGGAAAAATTTCAGATCAACTTCGTGTTTTTTTGCCACCGCAGTCAGTCGTTCTTCTACCTGGTAAATATTCCAGCGGCTGGCAAGGATCCCTCCATCTTTGTTGCTGTCGCTGTATCCCAGCATAACCTCCTGCAGGTTTCGTCCCAGGGCTTTTCGCTCTTGCGTCAAAGGGTGAGACAGAAAAGCATCCAGTACTTTGTCCGATTGCTGCAGGTCTTCAATGGTTTCGAACAAGGGCACTACCTGAAGGGGGGCATTGAGCATTCCTACTTCCCGCATAAACAGGTAAACCATCAGCAAATCACTCAAATCCCTTGTCATACTTACAATGAGAGAGCCGATGCCATCGTATCCATACTTGTCAGCATGCTCTTTAATTACTGTAAAACAGGATATTATTTTGTCTGCTTCAGGTCCTGCACAGGTGCCGGCAACCACAAACGGACGATTGGATTTAAGTTCTGCTGATAAGAACTTCACTCTTTTCTCTTCATTCCAGCTGCTATAATTCCACTCTTCAAAAGAAGCTGCCTGTAGCATCTGCTCAAGCGCTTTTTCGTGAAAAGTACTATTTTGACGAATATCAAGTTTTACCAGATGAAAACCAAAGCATTGAACCTGTCTTTCCAGTGCAAATAACAGATCTTCTGCAATTCTGTGAGCTTCTATCTCAATAAGGCTGTTTCTGAGTATTTCCAGGTCCTGTTGCAATTGTGCAGCAGATTTATACCAGGCTCCATGTTCGGTTTCACTTTCATCAATAGTATTTTGCAGTTTTACAAGCATCAGATTTACGTATTGTCGCCAGGGCTCGCGGGGATTCCGTTTAAGAGCTCTTTCTCCTTTTTCTCCCAATGCATTCTGAAGCTGACCTATAGCGTTATGGAAGAAAGAGGGGACAGGGTTCTGGCCATCAGAAAATGTAACTTTTGCTGCAAGCTCATTCAGGCTGTTTAAAATGATTTCCAGTGCAGCCTTCCTGTGTATCTGTAAAGTAGATTTGGTAACGTAAGCGCTGACAAAAGGATGTCCGTCGCGGTCGCCACCCACCCAGCTCCCAAACTGAAGCAGTGGAAAGTCTTCAGGTTTGCTGAGGTTGGCAGGACTAAACCCCATCGACTTCCAGGTATATTTCAACTTTTGATCTGTAGTTTCCAATGCCTTGGGAAACACCCGGGTGTAATAATGCAATACATTTTTTCTCTCGGCCTCCAGATCAGGCTTGGCAAGGTGGACCTCACGGGTACGCCACCAGCGCTCAAGCAAAGATTTTATATCATCATGGATGGCGTCTTGTTCTGAGGAAGACCACATCTGATTTTCTTTTTTTACCAGCTGAAGATAAATATCTCTGTGCAAATCCAGGACAGAAGTTCTTTTTGCCTCCGTTGGGTGGGCCGTAAGCACCGGCATAACAGAAACTCTGTTAAGAATTCCGGCAATCTCTTTCTCTTTCATCCCTTCTTTTTTCATCCTTTCAAAGGTTTCAGCCCACGATCCGCGAATGGCATTCATTCCTATGGTGTTTTCCAGCTTTCTACGGAACTGTACCGTTGCGTTTTCTTCTACAAGGTTCATGAGTTGAAATCCAATGCTAAGAGCTTGTACAAGTTTTTCCTCTGACCCTTGCGGGGGTAATGTGCCTCCCTGATTGTTGTCAGTGTCAGGCAACATTTCTGCTATATCCTCTTCCTGAAGTTCTGATAGGACTTCTTTGAAAGATAGGGTTATGGCTCTCAGGTCCTGATGTATTTTTTCAAGCCCTTTAATTTCAATCTCTCTTTGCATTGTTGCCTTATTTTCCATAGTTAACCGGATTAAGTGTTAAAGATTTTATTTAGTAACGGTATATATTTTTTTCAGATTTAATTTCAGACAAACCAAAAAATTGAATGGTTTTTTTAGCCAATTAACGCCATTTCTACAAAGATATCTAAACGAGAATTAAAAACATAGTGGCAGGTTGACTTGTTAGATGGTTTTTGATTTTGTTAATACATTTCTTCAATCGGTTAAATTTTGGCTACCCTTGATCAATACTTACGGGCAGGGTTTAGCGTTATCAGTTTGTTGGCAAACAAACGTATATTTGCATAAACAAGAATAAATTACTTAAAGGTTGTGTTCATCATCAATGTTTCCGGGAATGTTTTTAAGAAAGCTGTTATTATCGAAAATACTTATTCTTGCAGCACTTTATGCTTTCTCCTTCCAAAACCAATCATCAGGAGAAGATTGCAGGCTGAAAGCGCCCCTTTACGCTGACAGTATTGCCCAACTGCTTCAGAAGGGTTTAAGTGAAAAGCTTCCTTTTTTGTTGCTTCAGTGGGAGCATGATTGCGGTGCTTCAGAGCCCTTGTTCAGGGTCAGAATGCTGCAGCTTATATCAGAAGGGCAATTCCCGGGATACTTCAGTGCAGAAGATATGCTCGATAATGCTGTTGCATTTGATGTCAGGCATGAGATTGTTGAGACGGAAAGCATGAAAGAGAGACAGGAATCCTTTGAATTGTATGCCGCCCAGTTGGGTTATGTTGCGCTAAACAGCAATTTTGACATGCAAACACAGAGATGGGCCCGGCGAATGCTATCGGGTTTTTCACCTCAACAACCTGAATGGGCATGGTTGCAATTGTACAGCGGAAACCCTGAAACCTTCTTTCTGACATTACGTGAAGAGGCGTATCCCGGGGCAGATTTATCAGACGTTTATAAAGATCGGGTTGCATTCTTTCAGAGAAAGCCTGAACTGAACATGGGCATAGGTACCGGAATATGGATACCCACATCCGATCTTGAAGTCATTGGATTAAAGCCCTCACTGGATATTTTTGGGGGAATAAAAACGAGAAATACATACTATGATTTGGTTTTTTCTATGCGTTTCGGAAAAACGCAGAAACCCTTTGATCTCATGGTCAGAGACAGTATTGTTACCACAAGAAAATATCAGGGTGGTTTTTTAGGATTAGAAATCACAAAGATGTTGATCAAATCGTCTGGTTATGAAACCGGAATATTTGTTTCGGGAGGGTATGATTTGATTGATATTGTAGAAGATAGACAAAATCCTGTCAGAGAAACATTTTCTTCGCCTGCTTTGCATTTTGGGCCGGTCTTTACTTATGTTTTAGCTAACCGCGGTCGCCTGAGCCTAAAGGCGGGGTATTTTATTCTCAATCATCAGTATACAAAAGGTTCATCCCTGGAAGGGAATGCCTGGAACCTGAGATTAATTTTTGGATTTTCTGACAATGCTGTAAAAACGGGAAACCTTAAAAGACTGGGATACTAAATTTCCAATCCCCTAACAGTAAGATGCCGGATGTTTACCTCTTCATCCATTTGTTTTTTCAACTCTTTTTCAATGTATTCTCCCTGGAGGCTGATTTCCATGTTCTGATGACTGTCGATATAATTGACAACACTTCGATGCACTTGTTGAAAACTTTCCTTTCCGGTGCTTTCTGAAAGTTGCTTTTCCGGATTGATAAGATAGAGCCTGTCTGAGGGTTTGAGTTTGAACTCAAAAATTCCTGAAAAAGCAGAATTGTTACCCGGATTGTCAAAGATTCTTCCCGAGGGATCAATCATTTGAAGTTCCTGGTAATCAAACATGGGCTTAAATATACTTCCGGGATTGCGGGCTATGGCAAGTCCGAGTATGATGTCATCTGATACAAATCTTACCTTGTGATCTGTTTTGTCGAGCAGGAGCAAGGCAAGCTCTGTCTTATTATTGTGTTCTTCATTATTGAGCCCGGAAAGAATGGAATCTAAATAATCCTTTAACTGGCTGGTATATTCATTGATTTTTTTTATAAAATCAACTTTCAAATGCTGATCGACAAATGAGCTCAATGCAATATTTATCAATTTTTTATCTACGGGCAACATTTGGGTATCGGCAATTATTATAAGGATATGATTTTTTAATTGCCTTACCGTGCATATGTCGACAGGTTGCGATTCTTTACCCAAATGAACTTCAAAAAACTTATTGGCAAATATTTGTCTTAATTCATTGGGACATTGGTTATTTTTTTCTGAAATTATTTCTGCAAGGTGCAAAGTCTGAGCTGCCTGATGCAGTTGAAGAGCCTTGTCATTTTCCAGTTGAACAATATAACCCCTTGCTTCTTCCAGTCTCTCTTCCTGTTTTTTAATAAGATCAGTATTGTCGGAAATGATTGCCTTCTGTTTGGCAATTTCCATATTGGTGATTTTTTTCTGGTTATAGTGCAGGAGTGTAGCAACAGTAAAAATGATTACAAAGGCAAGCACCATAAAAATGGTATTCACCATTTGGTTCTTCTGTCTGAGCTCAATTTGGTTTTTTTCAATCTCCAGGCTTTGCAAATCAATCTTTTGCTGCTTTTGCTCTGATTGAAACATAGCATCCATTTCGTTGATTTGTCTTTGGTTTTCAATGTTCAGCAACGAATCGCTGTAATGTTTATACTCCTGAAAATAGGTGAGAGCAGAGGCATAACTACCTTGTTCCTGGCTTATTCTTGAAAGCACTTTTAACGATTCAGCCTGATCCTCAAGCGATTCTACTTCTTTTGCCAGCTGAAAACCTTCTTTTGCCAGTTGGGTGGCCTGAGTGAAGTTTCTCATACGCATCAGGGTGAGGGCTTTATTTCTGAGTACAGAGGCTTGGGTATGTTTATGGTCTGCTTCCAGAGAGATGGTCAGGGCTTTTTCATAGTTTTCCAGTGCTTTGAGGTGCTTGCCATGTCTTGCATAAAGAATACCCATGTTGAGGAGTGCCTGCCCCTTTGTCCGCATATCATTATTGATTTCGGCATGATGCAAAGCTTTCTGGTAATGCTTTTCCGCATTCTCCAGATCCTGGTGTTCATAATACAGCGTTCCCAGACTTTGATGGATGTTTGCAATCCTTGTGTGATCCTCCAGTTCGTCCATGAGATCCAGAGCAATATTATAATTTTCTATGGCTTTTGAAAAATTACCCATGGAACTATATATATTGCCGATTCCCAGGTATGCTAAGCCTTCATTTCTGGGGTTCTTGTGTTTTTGGAAATAAGTCAGTGCGGTTTGATAATGGTCGAGGCTTTTCAGATAGTTTCCTCTTGCATAATGTATGGCGGCCAGATTGGTGTGGATGGAGGCAATATTTCCCGGATAATTATGCTCTTCGGCCAACTCAAGAGCTTCGGTAAAATAGTTTACAGCCGTAGCCATGTCTCCCAGGTAATAATAATTGTTGCCAATATTGAGTTTGAAGGTTATGACTTCCTTGTACATATCCAGTTCGTACAACTTCTCCAGCAAAACCTTTGTAATGTCAATAGCTTCCTGGTGTTTTCCCCATGTGTTTTTTAAATGAATTATATACCTGAGTGATTTTATCTCCAGTAATCTCAGTTTTTTCTTATGTATTTTACCGGAAACATTTTCAGTGTTCTGGCTTATTTCGAGTGCTTGCTCATAAAAGTGAATTGCCGAGTCGTAATCAGTATATTCAAAGTGATCACCCATTTGCAGGAGAAGTTCAATTTTTATGGTATCGACCTGTGCATCCTGAAATCTGGATTCCAAAATACCAATAGATTCGTTTCCTGTGATGATAAGATGCGTAAACAAAAAAATGAAAGTAAGAAATCCCGCTTTTCTTTTATGTATGTCCATTGTGTTAATAAGTTTTTTACATCCGACAAAAATATATTTTTATTTTGAATATACACCATTTTTATAAGGTAATTTATTGGTTTTGACGTCTGTTTTTTTTGATTTCTAAAAAATCAAATATGTACTGCTTATTCTCCTGTCTTTTGGTTCATTTTTTTCTGAAAGTATAATAAAATCAAAATGATAACAAAATAGTAAAATGCTCAGGAAGCACTATATTTGCATCTAATAACATAATCTCTCTTTTATTTAATCAACAAAAAAACAACAATATGAATAGAGTTTTTTTTATTGCTCTGCTAATCAGTGGTTTTCTATTTTTCTCGTGTGAGACTGACCGAAAAATTCCCGCTGAGGAGCAATATGTAGTTATGCTGTCAATGGATGGATTTCGCTGGGACTATGCTTCCAGGGTTGAAACACCCTGGCTTGATTATATAGCCTCTCATGGAGCTAATGCGGAGTACGTAAAACCTGCATTTCCGACCAAGACCTTTCCCAATCACTACAGCATGGCCACGGGGTTGTATCCCGATAATCATGGAATTGTAGACAATAATTTCACCTGCCCTGAGCATGGCACTTATCGTTTGGGAGACCGGGAATCTGTCGAGAATGGAGTTTTTTATAACGGTGAACCTATTTGGGTAACTGCCGAAAATCAAAATGTTACCACTGCCTCTTTTTTCTGGGTGGGTTCTGAGGCACCTGTTAAGGGTGTTCAACCGACCTACTGGAAAAGGTATGACAGTAGTGTGGCTTTTGCCAGCCGGATAGATACCGTAATCAATTGGTTACAACTCGAAGAAGAAAAGCGCCCCCGTC
This sequence comes from Sphingobacteriia bacterium, assembly GCA_011390575.1. Classification (GTDB taxonomy): domain Bacteria; phylum Bacteroidota; class Bacteroidia; order Bacteroidales; family UBA7960; genus SKVR01. The sequence goes on along the minus strand of JAABSE010000059.1, from coordinate 15,283 downwards.
TTATTACTTTTTATTTCCAGGAACCCGACGGCACAGGGCATCGTTTTGGTCCCGGGAGCCAGGAGATAGATGCCCTTGTAATGGAACTTGATTCGCTGGTGGGAGTTTTTATTTCCCGCATACAGGAATTGCCTTTTTATGACAACATCAATTTTATTGTTACTTCTGATCATGGAATGACTGAAGTTAGTCCGGACAGATATGTAAATATTGGAGCTTATACACCGCGCGACTGGTATGAACGGACCCACGGCGGAAACCCCATGATGCATGTTACCCCCAAAGAAGGGATGATGGATTCCATCTGGAATATTCTTCAAACAGTTGAAAATGTAAGTGTCTGGAAGAAGGAAGATGTACCGGCAAGGTTGAATTATGGCACCAATCCACGCATTGGAGACATTGTAATTCTTGCTGACAGCACCTGGAGCATCGGCTGGGGAAAACCGCGTGCTTCTTACTATACCGGTGGAGCACATGGCTGGGACAATACGAAAAAAGATATGCATACCATCTTTTATGCCATGGGTCCCTCCTTTAAAGAAGGGCACAAACACACTTCCATAGAGGTGGTTGACCTTTATCCGCTTATTGCAAAAATTATGGGACTTGAACCGGCAGAAGTAGATGGGAAACTGGAAAGGGTAGAGGGGATGCTGAGATAGCACCTTTTAGCAAGTCGATGCAAAAAACAACAAAAGGCCCGAAACATCGGGCCTTTTGTTGTTTAAGGAGATATTATTTTTTACAAGGGACTGGTAAGGTCAAAATCGGCTCTGAAAACAACTTCTCCATGGTATTGAAGCTGATAGCTGAAGTTGGTCATATCTTCGTCGAGTATTACATTCCATTGCCTGTTCAGGGTATCTGTAAGCAACTCCCGGGTGTAATCATCGGCAGGGAAATATTGACCGAAAGCATCACCCTTTCCGTCGGCATAGCCACCGTAAAGCGTCTGCTCTTCAGGAGTTCCGTCAGGATGGCGGTGATCATGGCGAAAACGAAGCCTGCCGTCTTCAGCCAGGAACATCCATGTGCGTGATGTGTCATCGTCAATATGGAAAGGAATGTGTACGTGTGTATCTTCACAAACCGTAACATGCATTACCAGGTCTTTGTCAGCCCAGCTCTCGCGACCTTCCTGCATGTATACTTCCCGTCCGCGGAATGACTGGCCGCAAAGACTTGCCAGGTTTTTCAGAAAAGCTTGTTCGGCTTCTGAAATGGTAACTTCTGTTTCTGTGGTAGCTTGTTCTGATTCGCGGGGGGCACCACCACAATAGGCCAGTAAAATTGCCATTACCGGCAGAATCCATAATACTTTTCTCTTCATGCTTTTGGGGTTTAATAATTGTTAAATAAAATGATTGCCTGCAAAAATAAACAATTATTTACAAATCCCTTAATGCCATATTTTCATTAAAAACCCTCATAAAGTTGCCGGACCACACTTTTTCGATATCTTCTTCAGAGTAACCTCTTTTGAGCATTTCAACGGTAAGATTGTGCATCTGGCTTACATCATAGCAGTCTTCCAGCTGGCCTCCTCCATCAAAATCACTGCCTATGCCCACATGGTCAATGCCAATGAGATTCACGATGTGGTCCAGGTGATCAATTAAGTCAGCGACAGTAGGCAATTCAGACGGGTATTGTTGTTCAATAGCATACCATTCACTGCGAGCCTGCTCCATTTCTTCATCAGAAAGTCCCTGGAAGTTATTGAATCTTTTGCGCAATTCGGCCCGTGCTGCGTCTCTGGGTGGATTGGCTGGCATCTGCTTTACATAAAGAAAGCAAAGTTGAACAACCCCTCCGTTATCCGCCAGTTCTCTGAGCATATCATCATCGAGATTGCGAGGGTCGTCGTGAACAGCGCGTGCATTGGAATGGGATGCAATCACAGGAGCTTTGGCAACAGATATAACGTCATAGAAGGCCTTATCTGAAACATGGCTAATATCCACCATCATTCCCAACCGGTTCATCTCTTCAACCAGCTTAAATCCGATGTCAGAAAGTCCGTCGTGCTCAGGGCCGTCAGGATCATTGGAGCTATCGCTGAAATGATTGTTTCTTGTATGCGCAAGGGTAATGTAGCGTGCTCCCAGGTTATAATACTGCTCAACCAGTGAAAGGTCTTCACCGATGGGGTAGGCATTTTCCAGTCCTATGTACACTGCATTTTTACCTTCATCGCGAAGCCTGTATCCATCTTCGGGCGTCAGGGCCAGGCCTGCCTTGTGGGTGTTATACTCAAGACTTTCGTGTACAAGGCCGAAAATATTCATGGCACGCTCTTTGGCAATTTCATATGCTTCCGGCGAACTTTCGCCTTGTCCGAGAAATACAGCAAAGAAAACGGCATCCAGTCCGCCCTCTTCCATCCGGGGAAAATCCAGTTTGCCACCCCCTTCACCGGGATCATTTCTTTTTCCCAAATCAACCCCTCTTCTTCCCAGCATTAACGGAGTGTCGGTATGGCTATCCAGGGTGAGAATCCGCTGGTGTATTTCGTGTGCTTGTTTCTGGAGTTGCTCTTCTTCGGCAAAGCCTGTGCTGAAGAATGTCAAGGCAGCAAACAGAAAAGCAGAAATTTTTTTTAAAATCATTGTAACAGGTTTAATGGGTGAATGTATTATTCTACTAAATCAAGCATAAATGCATATTGTAAAGCGACTTCATGGAGGCGTTGAAACCTACCGGAAGCACCACTGTGTCCGGCCTCCATATTGGTGTACAAGAAAATTTTGCTGTCGCCTGTGTTATGGGTTCGCAGCTTGGCTGCCCATTTGGTAGGCTCCCAGTATTGCACCTGCGAGTCGTACAGCCCTGATGTAATCAGTATATTGGGATAGGCTTGTTCACTTACCTGATCGTATGGCGAGTAAGACAGCATATAATGATAGTAGAGAGAGTCATTGGGGTTTCCCCATTCATCATATTCAGAAGTGGTAAGGGGAATGGTCTCGTCCAGCATGGTCGTAACCACATCCACAAACGGTACTCCTGCAATAATTCCTTTGTAAAGTTCGGGGCGCATATTTACAATGGCTCCCATCAGTAAGCCCCCTGCACTGCCTCCCTGTGCAAACAGCATATTGGGTGAGGTGTAGTTTTCGCTGATTAAGAATTCCGAGACATCAATAAAATCGTTGAAGGTATTGATTTTTTCAAGAAGCTTTCCATCCTCATACCATTGGCGTCCCATGTCCTGGCCACCCCTTATGTGAGCCATTGCATATACAAAGCCTCTGTCGAGCAAACTTATCAGGTTTGAGTTGAACCTGGGGTCAACACTAATTCCGTAAGAGCCATAGGAATACTGCAGCAGCGGATTGTTGCCATCTTGTTTTGTACCCTTTTTATAAACCAAGGTAACAGGAATCTCTTCACCATCCCGCGCGGGGGCAAACAGTCTTCTGGTTTCGTAATCGTCAGAATCAAAATCACCAAGAACGGTTTGTTGCCATACCGTATTTTGCTCACGGGTATTCATGTTGTAATCAATGATAGATGCAGGGGTGGTGAGTGAGGTATAGCTGAACCTGAAAATATCGGTGTCCGGTTCGCGGTTGATGTTGATGGCTGCCGTGTAGGCTTCTTCTTCAAATTCGAGATAGTGCTCTGTGTTCTCGCGTGTATTTATAATCCGCATTTGTCGGAGGGCATTGCTGCGCTCCTGCAAAACAATGAAGTCATTAAACAGTGCCATGCTTTCCAGTAAAACATCATCACGATGCGCAATAACTTCGCGCCAGTTGGTGATTTGGGTGTTTGTGCCTATTGTTTCCATCAGTCTGAAGTTTTGGGCCTGATGATTGGTCAGGATATAAAACTTATCGTCGACGTGGTCTATCGAATAAATCAAATCTTTCTGACGGGGCTGAAATGCTCTGAAATCTCCGGAGGGATTGTCTGACTCCAGGATCAGTGTCTCTGAACTTAAAGTAGAAGATACATTGATGGTAAGATACTTTCCATCGGTAGTACCGGAAACGCCCATGTAATAATAGGTGTCATCTTCTTCATAATACATTTCCACCGGAGTTTTTTGCTCTGTGTTGTATCTGAACACTTTAAAGTAGCGCAGGGTAATCGGATCGATGGTTGTAAAGAAAAAAGTTTTATTATCTGCCGCCCATTCTACATCGCCTGCTGCGTTTTCGATAGCAGTTGAAGAAATATTTTGGGTGGAGAGATCCTTGTAAAAAATGGTGTACTGCCGTCTGCCCAAAGTATCAACAGTATAGGCGATCCTTTGGTTATCAGGACTTATACTGTAGCTTCCCACCCTGAAATAACGATGGCCTTCAGCCATTTGCGGACCATTCAGCAAAATTTCTTCTTCAGCATCCATGCTGCTTTTTTTCCGGCAATAAATCGGATATTCGCCGCCTTCCTCATAACGGGTGTAGTAATAATAACCATTGTAAAAATAAGGAGCGCTGCTTTCATCCTGCTTGAGCCTGCCGAGCATTTCATTAAAGAGCTCTTCACGGCTTGCCTCTGCATGCTTTAAGCTTTGCTTCAGGTAATCGTTTTCTGCTTCCAGGTAAGCAATTACTTCGGGATTTTCCCTGTCGTTCATCCAGTAGTAGAAATCAATGCGGGTATCCCCATGCATGATAAGTTGTTTTTCTTGTTTTTCAGCTACAGGAGCTTGTATTTGCTCCCTGCCGGTTTGACCGCAGGCAAAAAATAGAAATGCACTTAAGGTCCAGATAATGCTTTTTTTCAGGTTCATGATATCCAATGTAAATAATGATTGTATTTTTGAGGTTTAAGTGATACTTTGTTAATTGAGGGAAGCCGGAGCTTTTTAATACATTGCATTTTGTATCTGTTTTGCCGGTAACTCAACAAATAATTTACAATTTTACTAATTTAAAACCGTAACCCGGATTTTTTAATCAAAAAATTGTTTTATTTTTAGAAAATCAAAGCCAATAAAATCCGCAACCCATAAATGAGACGTACATGTTGAATGAAAAATCAGTGAAAGCGCATCAGGATCGTCTTAAAGAATTGTTGAACAAACACTTTTTGCCTCACTCAGGAGAGTCTTACAACAAGCTCAGGGAGTATATTAATAATTACCTGTCTGAGGATGATAAATTTTTTCTTAAAATCAGTAAATTCAATGAAAAGCTGGATATAATAAGGATTCTGCATGAACATATTTTATTCAGAAAGAGTGTCATCGTTCAGCTTAATAACTGGGTGGGTGAGAGGCAAAAGTCAAATTGCGATGCCATTGTCCATGCATATAAATCTGAACTTGAAGAGTATTTGAATACACAGCCAATCTATTGGCAGGGAATTCAGAAACAGGAAAGATTTAAAGCTTTGCAGGACGATTCTTTGCGGATAAGATTTTTTAAGTTCTTAAAAAGGGTTGGATATAAAATATCAATTAGTCCTTGTAAAATTTATAACTACTATTTACGACTAAGGAAAAAAACTGAAAAAGAATATCCGCAATGGAAGCAGAACATCCCTGTAGAAAAACTCACCCGCTGGTATTATGAGAATGAATTTGTCAGTAAGTTCATCGAATTAAAAAGTAAAAATCTTCAGGAAACAGCGTTGCTGGCCAATGAGATATGGAAAAGAGATCATCAGCTGTTTTCTCTTTTCAATGCATACACCCTCGGCGAGTATGAAAAGTCCGCTTTGCTTGAAAGCTGGAAAGAAGAAATAAGGCCTGCCATTGTTGCCCTTAAAGAAAAAACGCAAAAAGCCGGCAACGAATGCGATAAGAGATTGAACGGCCTTTTTACAGAACTGGATTCGCTTTTCGAAAGTCAGCTGGAAATAGCAGGCACATTAGAGTTTGGAAGTTTTTCACACAGGGAAAGGAGAAGAAAATCGCAACTTAAAAAACTTGAAAAACAATGCAAATACAGGGAAAACTGTCGCTATAATACCTTGTATGCTTTGGTGGATGACTGGAAATTTAACCAGGAGATATACATCCTCAAGGGGAATGCCTTAAAAACTTTCCTGCTGTTTAAATCCAGGCTTGTTTCAAGGTCTGAAATCGTTGATGCCGCATTGGATAAAATCCCTGTAGTACTTACCGAAACACTCAACTCTATTGAGGAAGCTGATTATGATAGCTTCCGGAAAAACCTCCAGCAACTGAAATACAGCACTTCCAAAACCTTAAACGGACAGATTATTCCTGAAGTTTCTGATTTGATTCTTGAGCAGAGCTTTCCCCTGGTGCTGGATGAGATAGAACTTGCATTGGTGAATGAGCTGCAACTCATGACCCGAAAACGCATTCTCATTGATGGTTTTGATCCATCAAAAGAATACCATGACGGCGCTATGCAATCGGTAATACCGCTGGAACTGGTAGAATTTGAAATGATGGCAGAGGTAAAAAAGACCCTGTTGCAGTCCAAATCAAAAACCATTGAAAAGCTTGAACGGATCAAAACAGATGTGGAGAACCTGGGACGTATGGTGGTTTTTAACCTGGACTCTGCTATTGCCATGCTCGACGAGCAGGGAAAGGAAGGTCTCAATGATAGTTTTATCGATTCGAAAGCTTCCATGGAAAGGGCCATTCACAACTATGCCGATTTAAAAAACTTGTTTGATACCTTCATATCCGATCTTCAAAAAAGTATTCTCGACAGTCTGAACCGGTTTTCTTCTGAGCTTACCAATTTAACAGATAATAGCAGGGTGGCTGATATCCGCTACAGAATTACACGGGCAAAAGCAGTTAAAAAAAGCGAGCAGGTAGGATATGTTTTGAAGAACTTTTTCTATGACAGCCTGCACAAAACAAAGTTTTTTTACAGGTTGTCACGCAAAAAAATTGACAGCAGTATAGATCTGATCAAAGGACAGTTGGGTATTCCTACCCTTGCAGGTGATATTACTTCTGAAATCAGCGAATTTCTTTTGTCCGGTGACACAACGATGCAAAAACTTCCTTTTGTCTACAGACGATTGTTTGTCAATGAGCCACTTAAGGATGGTACCTTTTACTTCAAAAGACAAAAAGAATTTTCAGTTCTTGACAAAGCATGGGAAAAATGGAATCAGGGCGTTTTTACTCCTGTGCTGATATATGGTGAAAAGGGCAGTGGAATAAGCACTTTCGTAAATATGTTTGTAAAGGAAAAAATCAGACAAAGTCCACCGGTATTTTCTGTTATCCCCATCAAGCGCGTGCTGACAGAAGAAGATTTATTGGCTTTGCTGGGATTGAGTTTTCGTGCTGAGGCTTTTTCCAAAGTACAGGAGTTATACGAATATGTGGAGAAACAACCTCCATTTGTAGCGTATGTAGATAAGCTACAATTGCTATACCTGCGCATTCCCGGTGGTTTTAATATCCTGAAAAGATTTTTTGAAATCATCAGCAATACCAGTCGCAAAGTATTCTGGATTTGTACCACTGGGCTGTACTCATCTCAATATCTAAATAAGTCCATCGGGCTTTATGATTATTTTCCTGTTTTGATTTCCATGAGAAACCTGAGTCGTGAAGAAGTAAGAAATATGGTGATGCTACGGCATAAAGCCAGTGGTTATAATTTGTTTTTCAAACCATCACCCGAAGATTTGAAGGAGCGGATTTATCTGAAAAAAGACAAGGATGGGAAACAGGAATATTTAAAAGCAAAATATTTTGATGCGCTCAACAGGCATTCACAATCCAACATAGCATTTGCCCTGCAATTGTGGCTGCGCAGTGCTGAAAAATCAGAAGATAATTATATCAATCTCAACTCGCTGGATCAGCTTGATTTTAGTTTTGTTTTCAATTTGCCGGCAGAGGTTATTTTTGGTTTACATGCCTTAATTCAGCACGAACGATTAGACGTATTCCAGCTTTCGCAGGTATTGAACATCAGCAAAAGGCAAGCCTTGCTTATGCTTATGCGACTGGCAGACAGAGGTATTGTAACCGAAGTAAAAGGTTTGTATGCTATTCATCCCTTGCTGTACAGACAAACGATTTTACTTTTGCAGAGCAGAAACCTGATTTGAGACCTGAAGAGATTTTACAACCCTTAATTTATACTCTCAGAAAGTCTGATTATATTGTAATTCATTGATGAATTGAAGCGTCGAACCGATTAATTTTTTTAAAAAACTATGAGCAATATGAAAACACCTCTTACGAGAGAAATTGGATTTTCGCTGATATTTCTTCTCTTTATTTTGCCCGCTTATGGTGCTTCCCAATCCGATAGTATTGCAGATACCTGGCCCCAATTGATTTTTTCGGACCCGGCCAGCGAGAAAGAAGAAAAAACATCAGAAGAGAAACCACCCGCCACCATAAAAGATCAGGAGGTTGTTGATTCTGTGCAGGATAAGGAAGGTATTGTTTCAGAAAACCAGGGTGAAGAATCAGGCACTGACATAGAAAGACTCAGAGATGAACTGTCCCATGCTCCGGATGTAATCGGCATGGTTTCAATAGGTAAGATTTTCTGGTCACTCATCTTTATCTTTTTAGGGTATTTTATCCTTAGTGCAATCTCAGGCCTGTTACTACTTATTTCAGAAAGGCAGGTTCGTTACAAGGCGACGATACGAAGAATTATTCCGGTGGTGAAAATTGCCGGGTGGTCGTTTATAGTATACATTATTATAAGTGGCATATTTCAGCCCCCCCGCGAAACAGTTTTTGCCTTCTTTGCATCGGTAGGGGTGGCCATCGGTTTTGCTTCACAGGATTTGCTGAAGAATATTTTTGGAGGATTGATGATTTTGTTTGACAAGCCTTTCCAGATTGGTGATAAAATCGAATCAGGAAAATACTATGGAGAAGTTATGGAAGTTGGTCTGCGGTCCACGAGGGTTGTAACTCCTGATGACAGCATCGTTACCATTCCCAATTCTGAGATGATGAATCAATCCATTTCCAACGCCAATTCCAGTGAAAATAACTGCCAGGTAGTTGCTGAATTCTTCCTGCCCGTAACCGTTGATACACGCCGCGTCAGGCAGATAGCTACCGAAGCAGCCCAGATTTCAAGATATGTGTACCTGAAAAAGCCCATCTACGTTGAGTTCTCTAATGTGCTTGTGCCCCGGGGGTCCTATCTGAAAATGCGCCTCAAAGCTTATGTAATGGATGTAAGGTACGAATTCCCGTTTCAGAGTGAAATGACGGAGATTGTGTTGCACGAGCTGCAAAAAGAAGGCTTGCTGGAGGGACTTTAGGGCTTTTCAAATATAAGCATATCCTGAAAGTCAATATCCTTGTTTTCCGCAAACCCTTGCCAGTAACCTGGCACAAATTTTTTAATCAGCAGATTGTTGTCCCGGGCAAGTTTCTTTTCAATGTACTCATATTTAAAAGCTACATTAGCTGATGTAACCCTGGGATCCATCAATTTGTAATATCCATGGTCAACAGGAAATTCAAATGAAGATTTTTGCCTGGGCGACGTGGTAAGCTGATGGTCAAAAACAAAGAAGGTTGCAAGGCATTTGCCGCCGGGTTTGAGTACCCTGCTGATTTCTTTCATATAGTTACTGGTTTCTGAAGGTACCATGTGAGTGAAAACAGATGTGAGAAAAACAAAATCGAATTCTTCATCTTCATAGGGAAAACGGAATTCAGCGGCCTCTCCTCCTTCAGAAGAGTAAAGGTCGTTTTTCAGCGCAATCAGTTTGAAATGAAAATTGGGATGTTTTGCCGTTATATTTTTCTGACACCATTCCACACCGGTTTTCACAATATCGAAACCTTCATAACTCCCAGTATCAGAGAGAAAAGTTGTGAGAGGCAGAGCCATTCTGCCTATTCCACTTCCCACATCCAGCACGCGATGATGGGGCATCAAGCCGCCATACTTTTGGAAGAAAGAAAGAAATCGAGCTCCTGCTTTTACAAAATCGCCGGCACCGGTAAAAATCATTCCCCGTGGTGGTATGTTCTTTTTTCTTTTCCCGGTGAGAGACTCCATAATATCAACCGGCAAAAATGCCAGGCGACGAGCCACTAACCGCTGTGAAGGGCTTAATAAATAATATATCTTTCTTAGCATGATGCAAAATTAACAAGTTTGTTGGTTGTTTTTGAAAAAAAAATACCGAATAATTTCTGCGTACATCAATGTATATAGTATTGATAAAAGATATTGAAAGATAATTTCTCAGGATAATCATTTTGTACGCTTTATCGGCCAAAACAACAATTTAACTTGCCGGGAGAAGATCGCTATTGATAATTTTCATAAACTACTGAAATATACATGATTTAGTTTCTCATATCAACAGTTCAATCAAATTAATCATGCTATATTTTTTTTATTTATCATAAAATTATTGAATATTAATATTTTATTATATTTTTGACATGGAAATACATTCACTTAAACAAATTTTAAACTATAAAAAATTGAAAGCTTAGAAGAAGCTAACTTACTCCGGACTTTTCTTTAATCTTAGCGTGGGATTAATTCTTACACTATTTCTAACGCCATCCTTCAGTCAGGAAACATTATTTATGGGAAACAAATATACTTTTTAGAGTGGACTCAACATTAAAACTTTTAAACATTGTTAGAGATGAGAACTATAACTTACATTGTAATAATTATTCCGTGTCTTCTTTTAAATTCTTCATTTCAACAAAACGGTAACGACACAGAACTAATACCCTATCAGGAAATAACAATAGGATGTTTAAATCGTTGGCAAGGTGTTTATGGAGAAAATGTAATACAAAACCAGAGTGAATATAATGAATTATTAAAACATCGATCACCGCACCCTAACTGCATTAGCTATAGGTTGCCTGAAATTGATTTCAGTAAACACACACTTATTGGTTATGTTTTTTCAATTGGGATAACTCCTCCTCCTGGCAAATATTCTCAGCAAATAATAAAAAAATACAATACTTACATTATAGAAATAAATCTTAATATTGAAAAAACTGGACTATTTCCTTATCATATAAGCAAATGGTTCTTAATTCCTAAAGTAGAAGACGACTCTACCATAATATTTAATATGACTATCGGGAATGATTAACATCGGGATTCCTCCCCGGCGGTCGAAAATGACAAAACCTGTGAATTAAAAAGGTGGGGGGAGGAAAATGAGGAACCGTAAGCTCGGCGAAGCCAATCTCGCTGATAATGGGAAATTCAGACAATTATTAATCATAACCGATACTCATATAAACGAATTTAATTTATGAAAAATTAAAAGCTATGAAGAAACTAACTTCCCCAAGACTTTTCTTTAATCTTAACAGGGGATTATTTCGCAATATTAAGAGTATATATATATTAACGCTTTTCCTTCTCTTAACTGGATTTACTGGGTTTTCTGAAAGAGTAATGGAAAAAGTCATTGAAATTCCATGGAATACTGAGGGTGGGTGTAAAGTTGAGAAACTTCCTAGCGGTAATTATGGTATATCCAGCTTTCAGATAATAAGTGAGAATGAGCTTGCTGTTCTTTGTGAAGCTGAAAATATGATTAAAATATATGATTTGAAAAACAATAATTTATCATATCAATTTAGTTTTGATAAGAAATCTTCTTGTCAGCTTTTCCGTTATTCTGAAAAATTGAAATTATTTTATCTTTATGATAACAATAAACGAGAAATCATGGTTTTAACAAGGGATGGCAAATTAATCAAAAAATTCCCTGTTTCAAGAAATGTTAGTCGGGAAGGAATTGTTCAATTGCAAGTATTCGATGATAATCTCAAGGTTGTATGTGGTTATAGAACTACATTTACATTAATAAAAAATGGGTCTTCTCTTTCACCTGAAAAACAAGAAGAAACTATGATGGATGGGGTTATTGATGGAAAGGGTCATATGATAAAAATTGATAAAATCGGAAAAACTGATTTTGAGGTTATATCATCAGATAGCCCAAAAAAAAAGTATACATTATCTTTTGATTGGGACTCTACAACCGATATGAAATATATTGGAGGCAATGATTACTTCTTTGCGTTTGTAGTAATTCATTTAACACCTGAAGAAAATAAAAGCTTTCAAAGCAAATTGGTTTTTTATTCAAGGATAAATAATAAAATCAATAACAGCATAGATATGCCTCATATTCATTTTACTTCCCAGTATAATTCAATTGAATTTTTCAATCACACTATTTATCAGCTTTTTACAAAACCAACACATGCTGTATTATTAAAATATAGATATGGAGTGATAAATTCGTCTGATTTTGACAAGGCATTCGACTTTGACTATCCTCAGGAATTTTTAGATTTTGAAAAAAATTGATGTTTTTGAAAAAGACAATCAAATTTATAGTGATACCATAACAAGTTCATTGATTTTTTTTGCAAAAAAAACCGGCCATCTTTGTAAGATAGCCGGTGCGGTAAATTGGAGTTCAAACTATTTATTGCAAGATCACTTTCCGCGTCTTGCTTCCTGCTTCCCACGATACTTTCACAAAGTAGATGCCAGTGCTTTCATCGCTCAAATCAACTGAAAACTGTTGATCCCAGTATTTGACCAAAACTGTGTCGTGGAATACGCGCTGGCCGGTAGTATTGAAAACTTCAATGCTTACAGGCCCGGGGGTTGGGGTCATAACCACGTTAAAACGGTTCCGGGCAGGATTGGGAAAAATATCAAACAAAAACTGGTTTTGCCAGTCTGAAACAGAAGTTCCTGTTTCAGTGAAAACAGCTTTTGCATTGATATTTGCATTTATGGTAACAGCAATTTCATTCTGATCATAAACCATGTCCTCGTCAGTCACAATCTGCCATTCTTCAAAAGTCCAGCCGGGTGCAGCCTCAGCAGAAAGTGTTATCTCTGAGCCTTCCTCATAGTTATACGTTCCTGCAGCGGGACTAGTCTCGCCTTCTCCTTCAACAGAAACAGTAAGCTCATAGGTTTGAATGTCGGTTATCGAAACATAATCTTCTCTTACCAGCTCTTCTCCATCAATAGATAAGGTAATTGTTTTGTAGCCGGGCGTATCATAAGTTACTGTAACATCATCTATCCCTGCAGCGGTTTGCGGGTGGGCTCCTTCCCCAAAATTCCAAACGGCTTCTGTGATGTCTTCGGCCTCAAGACAACCCAGGTAATGAAAAACAATATCTTCATCAATGCCGGCTACTGTTTCACTGGCATTGAAGTTTACAGCCTCTCCACCCAGATCAAAAGTCCATGCCCCGGAAGCCCCGGTAAAAGGTTTGGTAATAGTTTTGTTGGCGTTGGTGGCACTCAGATAATACTGTACTGTAGCATTGCATGCCTGGGCAGGAATATGTGCTGTGTATAGGTCGTTGCCCTGGTGCTCCATGGCCATTTCGGTAAAATCGCCCTCCGTACCCGTTCTGTAAAAAACGCTGGCTGAGGTTAAGCCGCTGACATTTCTGATGGTGGCTTCCACAAGGTAATCCTGGTAGTAATCCTCTATTTCGCGCAGGGGAGCATGAGAAATAAATATGGGATCCGTGGCAGCAATCTCGCGGGTTATACAATGTATGGCGCCGCTTGCACCGATTACGTTTTCCATGTTTATCCCAACTATTTCATATCCCGGCATGGCTTGTTCGTATATGCTGATGGCCTGTTGGTTGAGAGTTGTATTGTGGTAGCTGGGCACCAAAACAAGATCATTAATAATAAGCGAATTGGTATAGGTACGGTAAGAAGAATTGGGAGGGTAATTTCCTCCTGAACTGGGAACCATGGGGATTCTAACCACATCATATCCTCTGTCGTAGCAGGTATTGTAAGTATTTAAAAGGTAGTCCAGGTTATTTTCTATATAGGGTCCGTCAGATACGCCCTGCGGAAATTCACCCACAAGCAGGGTTTCCTCGTCAAGCAGTTTCATGTGCATATCGATATGACTGATATTGTCGTACGGGAGCTCCTCCATTTTGATGTAACGGTCAATACCCAGGTAATTATAGATAATCTCATCTACCTGATCTTCTGTCAGACCGGGATTTTCGGTAAGAATAAGTTTAGATGACATGGCTGATCCATGACCATCTACCACAAAATTCCCTCCTGTGGCCACCAGCCTGTTGGGGTTGGTGGTCATCTGATAAAGGGGTATATCGAAATGATTGGCCAAATTCATGGGAATCATGTTGTCGTCGGGCCGGTAAGGTCTGTTATAAATCCAATCCACAAAAGCCAGTTCATCCGTTCCGGCAAGGTAAGTGCTTTGTGGGCCGAAGTCTCTTACCCACACCGAATTGAAATTGATTTGCAAAATCGTAATATTTTCCATATCAACGTCACCCTGGTTCAGATAGGATTGCACGCTGGAAGGGTAATCAGCGATGATGTATACCGGAACCCTGAGCTTGGCATGCCTTACGATTTCGCGTAACTCTGCCTGGTAAGAAGTCCAGGTGATAATAATGCCTCCGGTTTCTTCAAACTCTGCCGGAGTGCGGGGTGGTGTTGCCGGGGGTTGTATGCCTTTATCTCCATATTCATAATTGAGAATATAATGCTCGTAACCTTCTTTTTCTTTGTCGGTAAGTCCCTTGGGAAGGTTTTCCTGTCCGGTGGTCATAAAGCTGATAAAGACCAGCAGCAATGAAGTAGTAAAGAATTTCATGATTTGTTGGTTTAACAAAGTTGGTGTGTTTTGATGATGTAATTAGTTAACTGGTTGTTTGACAAATTCTTTGTAAGAATTTATAATGATAAACGGCTGGGTATCGGCTCCTCCGCTATGCAAAGGTATCGTTTTTATTGTACTGATAAGTTTGACAATGCGAAAAATATTGGTTAGACTTCTATTTTGATAGTTCATGGGAGGCTTTATTTAAGCTAATATGTAGGTAAAAATACTTACAAATTAATTGTAGTTTTAACGATGTTTTTTGATTAGTGTAAAACGCAGTTTAATTAGGGATATGCCCGAATTGATTAATTAGAAAATCAGCTGTAATTTTCGATAAGTTATGGATTAGTTACGACGACTTTGTATTGGTCTGAATTTTAGCATCTAAGATGAGATAAAATCAAGATTAATAGCATGTAATCATCTGTAATTAGCACTGTAAGCCATTAATCAAACCATTTGTGAATGAAAAAATATCTACTATTCTTATTCTTCTTTGTTTCCTTTCATCACTTCTCATTGGGGACTATTCACGTAGTTTCCAATCAAAGCGGAACGGAGAAAGATTTTCGGAGTATACAATCGGCCATTGAGCAGGCGGCACCTTACGATACCATTTTTGTAAAAGGGTCGCCCATGAATTATGGAAATGTTTTACTGGAAAAACCATTGGTATTAATAGGAGAGGGGTTTTCGG
>JAABSE010000058.1 GCA_011390575.1 Sphingobacteriia bacterium | reverse complement strand
CAGCATTTAGTCCGGACCGGAACTACAGTCCGGACCGGACGGTACATTGTCTATACTCTCTTTCTTCTCCTGGTTCTCCTCTCACCCCAACTCACCCATCACTAATCTCTCGTTATCCTATACATTAACAACTAACAACTAACCATTAACAATTAATAACCCCCATTATACTTCCGAATAAACCATTCCACAGCAAGCAAAATAAGCAAGAGAAAAAATATCCACCGCAGGCTTACCAGGTCTTCGTACTCGTTTTGGGTGTATAGTACAGGTCTGATGTCGTTTCTGCTGTTGATTTCCGCCAGCAATTCATCCCACTGATGGGGGAAAAACATTTTGCCGCCGGAGTTTTCGGCCATCTGATACAGCAACTGATGGTTGGCCACCGTGTTGAGCCCTTCCAGGTTGAGCGGTGAAACGGTAAATAATCCTTCGGCTGTAAATTCTTCGTTGCCCAGCCGGGTGCGTGCCCTGTAGTTGTATTCTCCCACAGGGAAGGTTCCGGCATTGAGGCGGTAAGCATTGCCGGTTCTTCCGAAAATGTATTCAAACTCTTCCCCTTCCTCATTGGTGATGGTCATTTCCACATCGGGTTCATTCACCAGCTCATAGCTTCGGTTATAGAGCTCTGCGTCAAATACAGCCTGTTCGCTTTCATACAGGAAGTTTTCGGTGGTTACCCTGAAAAAGCTTCTGTCTTCCACTACGGTAAGAAACTGAACCAGCCGCGATACCAGGTCATTGAATGCATGATGGTTGTTGTTGCGGGCAAAATTATTCAGTCTCCAGCGCCAGATTCCTTCGCCGGTGATGACCCCGGTTTTTCTCTCGCTAAGCTGTGAGAGGGTAATCAGGGGGTATTCTGTATCCACATTGCCGATGCGCTGGTGGGCAAATATTTGTGTGCCGGGTGCCAGGCTGAAAGTGGCAAAGGGCGTTTGCAGCGGAGGAAATTGGGGCAGCAGATCGGCAGTCTCTGGCCTTACCTGGAAAAGAGCAAAATCATTGTTGATGTTGGCCCTGCTGTCATTGAAGCCGGCCGATCTTACATTGATTTGTACTCCGGTTTGTAAACTGTTAAATGTGCGGATATTGCTTTGCGCCCCGAGTATGAAAAGCTGGGGAATTTCTGCCTGTGTGGCCTGGGTAATAAGATTGGTGGCGGCAAATCCCATGGAAGGGAGCTGATGCCATATTACCATGTCATAATCACGGATGTCTTCGTTAAAGTCCTGTGCCAGGGCGACACTGGTTTCATAATTCTCATTGTCTTCCAGGGCCTGCTTCAGTGCACCCACATCGGGGTGGGGGCCAGCTGATAAGATGATGATTTTCTGCCGGCTGTCTATCACTTCAATAAAAAACTCGCGGGTATTGTTGTCCAGAGAGATTTCATCGTCTACCGGGTCCAGTTCTATGCTGTAGCGTTTGATGCCGGTTTCCAGTGCTTCCAGCTCGATGTTGAAGGTTTCGAAATAGCTGTCGGAAGTGAAGCTGATGGTTTCTTCATGAACGGTATTACCCTGGTGAATCACCCTGAGTCTGCTTCTCAACCCGCTTGCCTGACGAGCTTCAACGGTAACTTCCAGTGGAAAAATATTGTTGAGGTAGGTAATCCTGTTGTGCCTTATATTGCTGATGATAAGATCGCGCTGGGGAATGGTATCGCCCAAAGCGATGGTGTAAATTGGAAACATAAGATTGGATGCGCGGAACAACGGGTTCTGGCCCCGGTTGAAGATTCCGTCGCTGGCAATCACAACAGCTCCCACATTCCGGTTGGTGTACAAAACATCCAGTGAATTGAGGATTTCAGACATATCGGTTAGCTTGTCCTGAAAATCAAATGTTGTTTCCGCTTCTACCTGTTCGCCAAATGCGTAAGTATTCACGTTATAGTCAGCTGATAAATCATCGATAAAACCTGCCAGTTCCTGTGGATACTCATTCTCCATCCAATCAACATCCCTTGTGGTTACAAGGGATTGGGTGTTGTCCTGAAAGACCAGGATGACCGGATCCTGGGTTTGGGTAATCTGCATTTTCAGCAGGGGAGCCAGTAGCAGAAAGCAGAGCAGGGTAATAACTGCAAAGCGAAATCCTGCCAGCAGCTTTTTTTGCCAGGGCAGAAAGTCATCGGAGGTGTTTTTGTAATATAAGATGGCGGAAATCAGCACCCCTGTGACTATGCACAGCAGGACAAACCACCAGGGGTAATTGAGTATAAAGTTGAAGTTCAAAGCCTGACTCTTCTTTGGTTAGTGATTGATTTTTTTGCAAAGCAAAGATAAAGGGAATTCAAAATATAAGTGTTTTTTTCCTTAATGATGCTGAATAACACTGGGTATTTAACAATGTTTACCGATTATCCGCCATTTTTCCATATTTGTTAATGGGGCTGAAGCCCCCTAAACTTCTAAGCATCTTTATCCGTCAGTTAAAACTGACGGCAATAGATAAGTGTAGTGCAGAAAATTAAAAAACAATCAGTTATTTGCCTTGCAGATTTTTATCCAATGTCGGGAAATGGGCTGAAGCCCTCTAAACTTCTAAGCATCTTTATCCGTCAGTTTTAACTGACGGCAATAGATAAGTGTAGTGCAGATTAAAACTGACGGCAATGGATAGGAGCATTGAAAAATAAAACACCCCGGTGTGTGATTGGGAAATCCACCGGGGTGTTTCTTATTCAACCGACCGAATCAATTACTTATTGGTCTGGTCGTTGGATTTATTTTTGCCTTGACCTGACTGAGACTTGGTAATGTTGTCTCTCATCGAGGTGTCGGATTTAATATTTTCCATTCTGTAATAATCCATGATTCCGAGGTTTCCGCTGCGGAAGGATTCTGAGATGGCTTTGGGAATTTCTGCTTCTGCTTCGATAACCTTGGCGCGGGCTTCCTGTGCTTTGGCTTTCATTTCCTGCTCGGCAGCTACCGCCATGGCTCTTCTTTCTTCGGCTTTGGCCTGGGCAATGTTTTTATCGGCATTGGCCTGGTCAATCTGCAGCATCGCACCAATGTTTTTACCTACATCAATGTCAGCAATATCAATAGAGAGAATTTCATAGGCTGTACCGGAGTCCAGACCTTTTGAAAGTACTACTTTTGAAATGCTGTCGGGGTTTTCCAGTACCTGTTTGTGGTTGGTAGCTGAACCAATGGAAGTAACAATACCTTCACCTACACGGGCAAGGATGGTTTCTTCACCGGCACCACCCACCAGTTGTTTGATGTTGGCTCTGAGAGTAACCCGGGCTTTGGCAATAAGCTGGATACCATCTTTGGCCACAGCAGCTACGGGAGGAGTGTTGATAACTTTGGGTTTAACCGACATCTGCACCGCTTCCAGTACATCACGACCGGCAAGGTCAATGGCTGTTGCTGTTTTGAAGTCCAGGTTGATGTTGGCCTTGTCAGCACTGATAAGGGCATTTACTACCGCCTTTACCCGTCCACCTGCCAGGTAGTGAGCTTCCAAATCGTCTCTGTTGAGTTTCAGACCTGCTTTGGTGGCAGAAATAAGGTTGTTTACAATCACTGCAGGTGGAATTTTTCTCCAGCGCATCAGCACCAGTTGCAAAAGACTGATTCTTACGCCCGAAACCAGGGCCGAAAACCACAACCCCACAGGGATAAAGTAAAAAATAATCCATAGACCTAAGATACTGACTACCGCTATGGCAATGATGATTCCAATTTGAGCTTCCATTTTTTATTCGGATTTTGATTCAACAATGATTTTATTTCCTTCAACTTTAGTTACTACAATCGGTGTGTCGTGATTGATGAGGCTATACCTGGAGGTAACTTCATAATACTCTTCATTAATCAAAGCTTTACCCATGGGATTCAATCTTGTAATGGCAATACCTTCATCCCCTGGTTTTACTTTGTTTTCTTCAAAGATATTTACTTTTCCTCCTATTTCGGTTCCCAGCATGGCTTTTTTCCAGGTATTGCTTTTCAGGGCCATGGTAATGCCGCCAATGGTAAACACAATAGTACCTGCAAGGGCATAGGTTCCTGCTGAAGAGCCATACTGACTGTAGGCAGAATAAACGCCAAATGCCATCATGGCAAGACCGACGAGGCCTACAACGGTAGTGCCGGGTACAACCAGCATTTCTAACAAAAGAAAAATAAGACCTACGACAATAATTATCAATATTACCAACCAGCTCATTCTGTATTTGTTTTGTATTAGTGTTTAAAAATACTGTTTCTTATTCACTCTATGGTTGCGGTAATTCCTCTGTTGAGGATTTCCCTGTACATGGGTTTGAGCGTATTGTAGTCGCCCGAACGTACGGCACATTTGCCTTTGTAATGAATAATCAGAGTGCATTGCTCAGCCTGCTCGGGTTTGTGCTCGCATACTTCTATGAGCGTACTGATAACGAAATCAAAGGTATTAAAATCATCGTTATGTACAACAAGATCATAAAACTTTGTACTAATAGTGTCTTCTCCGGTAAAAGGTGATGTTTTTTCTCTGGTCATGGGAATAAAAATTTTGAAGGTTCGCCAAACAGATCCTCCCCAATTTAGCTTTTCTGTTGTTTTACCTCATCGGCAAGCCCCTTCTTTTTGAAATGCAGCTTGTTTTCTTCTCCTTTAATCAATCGCCTGATATTTTTGATATGAGTGAAGGGGACAAACACGGCTACTGCAAAGGCGAAAATTATCTCCGACAACACGGAGCTTTGCAATACAAAAATAACCACAAAAGGGAAAGCTATGGCCGCACTCATGGAACCCAGTGAAACATAGCGGGTGGGAAGGAACAAAGCCAGGAATACTCCCAGGCATATCAATACAGCCAGGGGAAACATCGCAATGGCAATACCCACAAGGGTTGCTATGCCTTTTCCTCCGCGGAAACCGGCAAAAACCGGAAAAACATGCCCCATCAGGGCCAGGGTTCCCAGCATGAGTTTGTATATAACCAGGTGGTTTTCGTTGGTAAAGGATTCCACAAAAAACATACTCAGGGAAACCGCCAGAAATCCTTTCAGGGCATCCAGCAGCAAAACAATGGCCCCGGCTCTGTTTCCAAAAACCCTCAGCGCATTGGTGGCCCCGGCATTTCCACTTCCGTAATTGCGCAAATCCATCTTGTAAAAGATTTTACCAAACCATACCGAAGTAGGAATGGATCCCAGCAGGTATGCTCCCAGCAATGCAACAATTTCAAATTTGTCCAGACTCATTATCTTTGGTTTTGGTGAATATCGTTTCTGCAGGAACAGTCATAGCAGTTTGCTTTTATTGTCATTCCTGCTCTATTAATCTCATGCTTCTTATAAAGTCAAGGGGTCTGCGGTCAGAAGAGAGCATAAACGCAAAGGGCTCTTCGCCACGCTCCACTTCCATCCTTCTTCTTCGCGGGTTTACATCTCTAATCATATCGTTATAATCATTCGTGGATGCGATGGTTTGCATGATGCCCTGTGAATAGGTAAAAAAGAACCAGTCTTTTCCGATGCCTTCCTCCGCAAAGCCTCCCGGCACCAGTAGCATATTAAAAACATCGCCCCCCCGGGCTTTTTTCAGTTCAAGATAACCATCCACATACAGGTTCATGGGGAATCTTTCCAGGTTTCCTATACCGATAGGCTCGGTGGTATAGAAAGTTTGTGCAGTTTGGTTCCATTTCATTTTCAGGTCGGCGAAAAAGAAGGTGTGGCTCAGTTCAGGAGGAAACCTGCGGAATGCACTGTCGGCAATGAATTCTTCCATAAGTCTCTGTGATGTTTCTGCATCGGTTACCTTTTCCAGATAGCTGGTATATTTAAAGCGGTTGATGTTGAGAGGTTCGGTATTCTCAGATTCATTGTGGTATTTTTCAACCATGGCCAATGCAGGATCCAGGAAGTAAAAGTCAATGCCCATAATTAAATCCAGATCAACCTCATCCTCGGCAAGGTTATGGCTGATACCGCCGTATGTGTTAACTTTAAACTGTCCCATGTCGTTGCTGAGCAAAACATCTCCATGTCCACTCACAATGCAGGTATTGGGGTTTATGGTGATGATATTGTGTGGCAGGGAAGGGTTGTTCAATTTTTCTGCCGTACTAACCTGGTATTGCCGCATGTCCTTATCGTAGGTGAGGAAACCTGTGGCTGAGATAAGGGGTAGATCAGAATAGTGTTTCTGGCGGTCAAATACTGCCGGATAAATATGTACAGAATCTCCGGAAAGCATCATGGCGGTATAAATTGTTCCCCCCGCATCATTTTTCAGCTCCTCTTCCAGGGGTATGAAAATGCTGTCTTTTTTAATCTCAGATTCAAACCTGAACCAGTTGGGCTGATAAATGGGGCAATCCACAAACATAGTGGTGGCTCCTTTGTAAAAGAAGTTGGGATTTTCTGCCTTCAAATCTATGTCGCCGTAAAAACCAAATCTCGGACTGATGGTGAAATCCTGGTCTTTTTCGATGCTGGCAGTGGCAATAGTTGTTCTGTAAGCCTTATCCACAGCGATGGATTCAAAATTTACCGGATGCAGGTTTCCGTCTACATCCACATAATCATACATTCCTGAACCTCCATAGTTCCATCTGGAGGTAATGTTGATGTCTGCATCATAAAATCTGTGCAGCTGTGTTTCTGTATTGGCGATAACCAAAGCATTCTCCAGCTTTTTAAACTCGGCTCTTTCAAGAATCTGTACTTTTTCATCATCAGGATAAACAGCAGCGTCAGCTACTTTGATAATTTTTACATCACTGGCGTCAATTACGTTCTCTGCCAGGTTGTAATCAATACGGCCGGCATAAAAGCCCAGTTCATCCTGCGCTCTGTGTGTGGAAATCAGTTCATACCCTGTAAAATCATAGTTGATCCATTCTTCGGGAGTAAGTGCACCAAGGCTGGTTATTTCTTCCTTCAGATCGCTTTCCATTACTACTGTGCCGGCTGTCATATCCCAGTCCATGTCATATCCCAGGGCATTGAAACGATTGAGCTCAAAATCCAGTTTCGATTCATTTTCAATCGCTTCCAGTTTTGCTGTGCGGTCGTTGATGTTTACGTAGGAGTTATAATTGAGTGCCCTGATGGCAGTATTCTCTCCATCGGCAGTCATGAGGGTGAGGTCTGTATTGTCTGCATCAAATTCACCCTGTTTAAAGTCAAATTCCTCCGATAGCATTTTGCCCCCGAAAAACTCAAGCTCTCCGGCACCAGTAAGACCTTCGGGTGTGAGGCCGATACTTCCTTCCAGCATGGCTATACCACCAAATATTTCGATAGGCCGAGTGGTGTGGCTGAGGTTCATGTTATCCTCATGGGGCAGGTAAAGCATGTTTACATCCCGTGCATTTACCTCAGGGTATTCCACGGGGCCCTCCTGTGCCACAAGGTTGAAAGTATTTACATCAGCCCTGGCAGAGTCGGGAAACATAATCATCCGGTTAGCGTGCAATGTGGAGTTGAGGTAATTGAGTTCTCCGTCGGCTCTTAATCCTTCATAACTCATGTCGATGGGTCCTTTGTACACTGCCTTTCCATCATAAATGGTATACCCTTCCTCAGGAGTCTGGGTATTAAACCCCAGCGAATAGTCTTCCTGTACAGTGAGGTAATCATAAAAGTCAGGAAAAATTCCCGTTGAGATAAACACACCATCAAAGGCAATGTTGTCGGTGGTGGCATTGTCCAGGCTGTCAATGGAAAAGGGGATGAGTTTGAAGAATACATCTTCACGCTTGTATACTCCTTCCTGCACGAATTCCCTGTCGTAATACACAAAGGATTCGTTGTCGGAGTTAAAGATAGGGAAACGCGGATAGGGCATCTGACCTGATTTGTTTCTTGGGTGGTCTACCAGCAACTCTCCGTTGATTCCTTCCAGCACGGTTTTAACACGCACCAGTGAATGTCTGCCACGGCTGTCGGGTTCAAAAGATTGCACCCTAAAGCTCATGGAGTCGGTCTGCAGCAGTTCGATTTTGAAGTTGTCATAATCAAAGAAGAACTCCTTTCCATAAAAATCAAAAAGCCCGGACTCAATGCGGCCATCAAAATACATATCCCGGTTTTTTTTCATTATCAGCTCTTCACCATTGGGATAAAGTACAACGTTTTTCTGGTCGCTGAGTGGAATGCGCTCCACACCGTAGAGGTGGAGGTCAAAATTGTTCATATTCAATCGGGCATTTACCGGAGCAGTGGAGTTGATGCGAATTACGTCGAAATCGCTCCGGCCGGTATAGGAGGTAATGTAATGAAACAATTTATTGCCCAGGGTTACGGTTTCATCATCCTGGTTGTAAGTTACAAAGCCATCCTGCGAAAAAGTGAGTATCTGTGAGGTTACACCGGCAATATCCGAACGGAGGTACCTTGCATATTCGCTGATGGGGAAGGTGTTGGACCCAAATTCTCTTCCAAAGTTGCGCAGTTTAATCAAAGGATGCAGCTGGGAAATGCCCTGCATGCGCATGTACCTGATATCCGAAAAATAGTCGTGTGATTCAAAGAATGCTTCGCCGGTTTCGCTGATGCTCCTTATCATCCTCAGTTCAATCTCATAAGTATCTATATTCCAGTAGATTGCCTCACAGTACATATCCATCCTGTGAAAAGAGCTGGTGAAAGGAGCTTTGGAAAACCCCTTTTCGTCGCGCAACAAGGAGAACTCCCTGGTAGGATTGAGATAACGCATATTCACATTGGGATGAAATATGGAGTCACCCGAGAGGTAAATACTCACGGCGGCTCTCTGGGTTACAATCCTGTCGCTGAGGATGCTGAAACTGCGCCCTTTGGCTGAAATAAACAGGGAGTCGGCCCTGTAGATATTGATGGTAGCATCACCATCAGCAGTCCCCGATCCAATTACCCTTGCCCCGGTCATGGTAAACCCTCCGCGAAAATCAATTCCCTCAAAAAGGTTTTTTATTTCATGTACCACCTGGTAGGATTCAAAACGCGGATATCGCGCTGTTTCAGGGGTCATTTCGGCAATGATTCGCTCTGTGAGTTTGCCCTTAAGAGGCTCCTGGAAGAAGAACCTGTTGTAAAAAGTAACAGAATCGGCATCCCATCTGGCCGTGGGCATGTTGATAGCGTAATTGTCCAGGTTGGCAAAAACAGTGTCCGGATGAAGTTCGACCCTTTCCCAGGTTACTTTTCCACCCTTTCCGAAAAACTTTTCCTCCATCAGATGCAACTCACCCCGGGTATTATAAATCAGGGTGCTGTCGTCCTGGGCAAAACAGATTAAATCCCCTCCGCTGAAAATGACTTTGGCAATCTCATCATCATAGGCCAGCACATAATCGTTGTTTTTGATTTGCCACTTTACTATGTTTGACTGGTAAAGAACGTTATCGGTAAAAAGGTGGTTGCTGGCTTCCCAGTAGCTAAGCAACCTGCTTTGACTCTGCAGGTTCATCAAGGGCTGAAAACTCTCATGCCATACCCCGAAATTGACATCCGCCTCCTTTGTTTTTAACACATTCATGACGCCTTTTACATAGGATGCCTGCTCAGGCCAGGGGCGCAGGCGCAATTCCTGCATCTCTTCAAGGGTGTTAAAAATCCATTCCTTTTGATCTTCAAGTAATGTTTCGCTGTTCCAGACTACGGCAAAGCTATCTACCATTTCCTGCGCCAATAGCCTCTCGTTGCGATCCAGGTTCTCTAAAAAGTAGGCCAGCTGACTGATAAACTCTTCATCATTATCCCTGACAAACTCCATGCGCTGGCTGTATCCCTGCGTAAAAACCAACAGGGACAAGGCAATGAAAATCAAATATTTAACCCGCAAGCGGGCAGGTTTTAAGGCAGAATAGTTGTTCCTCATAATTACAAGGGTTCAGTTTTCAGTGTTGTGGTAAAAAAGTGGTAAGCAAACCCGATGTATTGAGTTGCTATTTTGTGAATTTCACGGCTACCCATTCCTTGTTTTGCTTGTGCCCGGATTTGGTCATTCCCAGTTCCTCAGCAAGCTTAACAAGCTCTTCCATATCTTCATAAAAAAAGCCACTGATAAACAGCAATCCATTTTTTTGTAAAACATCCGCATAAGTGTGCATGTCTTCCTTGAGTACATTTTTGGTGATATTGGCCAGAATAATGTCAAATTTCTCTCCTCCAATGAGTGAGGCATCACCCAGCATTGCCCGTACATGGGATGTGCCGTTTATTTTAATGTTTTCAAGGGAGTTTTCGTATGCGTAAGGGAAATTGTCAATGGCCAGCACGGGGCCTGCTCCCTTCATGGCAGCCAGTATGGCCAGGATTCCTGTACCGCATCCCATGTCCAGCACCCCTTTGTTTTGAAAGTTGGTTTCGAGCATCCACTGCACCATCAAAGCTGTTGTTTCGTGGTGCCCGGTTCCGAATGACATTTTGGGTTCGATTACGATTTCGTATTCATAACCTTCACGTGCCTGGTGAAAAGGAGCCCTTATGTAGCATTTTCCGTCTACATCCACAGGTTCAAAGTTGCTTTCCCATTCCTGGTTCCAGTTGCGGCTGTTGATGGTTTCCCATGAAAATTCAAAGGTAACTTCACCTTCTGCTACATCTTCCAGGGTAACGGTTTGTAACATTTTTTCGTCAAAATCGGCGGAAGGAATATAGGCTTTGAAGCCTTTGAGGGTCTCCTCAAAACTTTCAAAGCCTATTTCTGCCATTTCTGCTATCAGTAAATCAGACCAGGGTTGTGCCGGTGTTACAACGGCAGTAACCTGGATATAGTCAGTTGAGTTCATTTCAGAAAGATTGAATAATGGTGCAGAAGTCTTCTGCTTTGAGTGAAGCGCCGCCAATGAGTCCGCCATCAACATCTTTGTTGGCAAACAACTCGGCAGCATTTTTGGCGTTGCAGCTTCCACCATAAAGGATGGTTGCGTTTTCTGCTACTTCTTCGTTGTATTTCTCTTTGATAAGGCTGCGGATGTAGGCATGCATTTCCTGTGCCTGGGCGGGTGAGGCCGTTACACCTGTTCCAATGGCCCAAACGGGTTCATAGGCAATGACTACTTTGGCAAATTCCTCAGCGGACAACCAGAAAAGTCCTTTTTCGAGCTGCTCTTTTACCACTTCAAAATGGTTGTTGGCATTTCTCTCTTCCAGCACTTCGCCACAGCAGTACATGGGTGTAATTCCTGCATTCAGGGCTATCTCAACCTTTTTGGCCAGCACTTCATTGGTTTCACCAAAATAAGCTCTTCGCTCAGAGTGACCCACCAATACATTAAGAGCACCTGCCGATTTGATCATTGAAACGGAAGTTTCGCCTGTAAAAGCCCCTTTCTCCTCCGTGTGGCAGTTCTGGGCGCCCGTGCTAAGACCTTTCAGTCCCTTTACTGAATCTGAAACAGATGCCACGTGCGTAAAAGGGGTGAACATGATGACTCCGGGATTTCCATTGAGCTTCTCCAGAGGGTTATTTTTTACAAAATCAACAATTTCAGCACTCAATTGCAAACCTTCCTGCAAGGTAAGATTCATTTTCCAGTTTCCTGCTACAATTTTCTTTCTCATTTTTTTCCAATTTTAGGTTAGGTGAATATTACGAATGTGCGTTGGCAAATAAAAATCTTTTGCAGAATTAAGGTATTTACAACCGCAAAACCCTGCAAAATTAATAAAGTCCAACACCAAAAACTACGTAAAATTATTGAATTTCTGCGTGATGACCACAGTAAAATCTATTGTTTTTACTGAAGTCTGATCCGGGGGTCGAGAATTCCATAGATAATGTCAACAATAATGTTGATGAGCACCAGCATTACCGAGATAAGCAATACGGCCCCCATGATAAGGGGGAAATCATAGGTTTCCAGCGAATCCACAATAACGACCCCGATCCCCTTCCAGTCGAAAACATATTCTACAAAAACAGCCCCTGCCATCAATGATGCAAACCATCCGGAAATGGCTGTGATAACCGGATTCATGGCATTCTTAAGGGCATGCCTGGTTATTACCCGGTAAAATGACAATCCCTTGGCTTTGGCCGTGCGGATATAATCCTGCGAAAGCACATTGACCAGTGAGCTTCGTGTTAGTTCGGTGACAATAGCCAGGGGTCTTATCCCCAATGTTATGGCGGGAAGTATAATGTTTTTCCACTGCATATATTCGCCGCGCCCGTAGTCGTCAACTTCCCACAGGCTCCCGCTCATATTCAGCCCGGTATAATCGCCGAGCACAAAAGCAAACAACCAGGCGATGATAATGGCCGCAAAAAATGAAGGTAGCGACATGCCTGAAACCGATAAAACCAGGATTGCCTTTGCAAAAGGAGTATTGTTTTTAATGGCTGAAAAAATTCCAAGTATTATCCCCACCAGCATGGCAAACCCAATGGAAACGGTTGCCAGGAGCAAGGTGTTGGGAAAAGCCGTGGCCAGCACCTGTGTAACAGGACGGTTGCTCTGGTAGGAACGACCCATGTACGGACTTTTCACCACCATGCTTATACTGCCTGCTTTCAGCACCCTGAGGTAGCTGTACTTCTGGTCATCCAGGTAAAAAAAGCTTTCAGGCTGGTCGTGTTTATGAAAGGAGAGGGGCGACAAGTCATTTACGTAATTGGCGAACCTGACAGGCAAAGGGCGTCCGAGACCCAGTTCGTTGCGGATAGCTTCCACCGAGGCCATATCGGCCCGCTGGCCCAGCATCATTCGGGCCGGATCTCCGGGCAATACATTGAACAGGAAAAACACCACTGTGATAACTCCCACCATCACCAGTAGTCCGTACCCTATTCTTTTTGTGAGAAACTTTACCACTATACCTGTTGGTTTAATTCATGAGAAGCCGACCCTTGCGGGGTCTTGTTTCCGTATTATTTTACGATTCCAGCTCCAGTTTGATAAGTGCAAAAACAGCGTAATTGATGATATCGTAAAAATTGGCATCTATTCCTTCCGAAACGGTTGTTTGCCCTTTATTATCTTCAATCTGTTTGATACGCAGCAGTTTCATCAGGATGATATCGGCCAGGCTTGAAATTCTCATTTCCCTCCACGCTTCGCTGTAGTCGTGGTTTTTGTCCTGCATGAGCATCCGGGCCTTGTCGTAGTAATGAATATATTTTTCACTGGCCTGAGCAGGGCTAAGGTCTGCCTGATTGGCATGGCCCATTTCCAGTTGTACCAGCGCCATTACCGAATAGTTTACAATACCGATGAATTCAGGTTTGATTCCTTCATCAATTTTTTGTGTACCTTTGTCCTGTATGGAGCGAATGCGCTGGGCTTTGATGTAAATCTGGTCAGTAAGGGAGGAGCTGCGTAAGATGCGCCAGGCACTTCCGTAATCCTGCATCTTTTTGGTAAATATCTCAAGGCAAATCTCTTTGATTTGCTCAAATTGCTGGTTGGTTTTCTCTTCCTGACCCATAAAATGATTTGTAATAAGTGTTGAATGTAAAAAATTGAACCGCTTTATTCATGTTGCAAGATACGTTTTTTGAAACAAAAAGTACCATCAATTGCAGGGGCAAAATTATAAATTTATCCACACCTGTGGTAATGGGAATTATTAATGTGGGTCCTGATTCATTTTATGACGGGGGAAAATACCGTACTTCATGGGATATTATCAAGCAAGCGGTCAAGCTGCTGGAAGAAGGAGCTGTCATTATTGACCTGGGAGCAGCCTCAACCCGCCCGGGGGCCTCACTCATCGATGCTTCAGATGAAAAAAGATACCTCATGCCTGCATTGAAAACACTGGTGAAAGAGCTTCCGCATGCCGTACTTTCCATCGACACGTATAATGCTGATACCGCCAACGAAGCGTTAGATGCAGGGGCACATATAATCAATGATATTTCTGCGGGCACTTTTGACTCCCGTATGTTTTCAGTGATAGCCTCACAGCAGGTACCTTATGTGATGATGCATATCAAAGGAACTCCGGAAAACATGCAAAAAAATCCGGTTTATGAAGATGTAGTGCAGGAGATAACGGCATATTTTGCTGAGAAGATTTTCCGGTTGAGAGAGGCAGGGGTACACGATATAATTATTGATCCCGGTTTTGGGTTCGGGAAGTCACTGGAAGATAATTTCCGGTTGCTTAACAAGCTGGACTATTTCAAAATCTTTGAACTTCCGATTCTGGCGGGTGTTTCGCGAAAGTCAATGATAAACAAAGTGTTGGGGACTTCTCCGCAGCAGGCCCTTAACGGAACAACTGTACTCAATACCGTGGCCTTGCAAAAGGGTGCCAATATTCTTCGCGTACATGATGCTCTTGAAGCCGCACAAGCCATAAAACTCATACGAATGTTGCAATCTCACAACGACTAATATTTATACTTGATTCGATATATATGATGCTTCCCGGTTGGTTATTGTTTTCGACACCCTCTTTTATTCAGATTCGGTTGCTGGATGTAATCGATATTCTTCTTGTTGCCATTCTGATATATTATCTCTACAAGCTCATCAGGGGAACCGGAGCTTTGAATATTTTCCTGGGCATGATTTCCATTTATATCTTCTGGTGGCTGGTAAGGCTATTTGAGATGGAATTGCTGGCAGAGATTCTGGGACAGTTTATCAGTGTGGGTGTATTGGCACTGATTGTGGTTTTTCAGCCCGAGATACGCAAATTCCTGCTGATATTAGGTACCCGAAGTTTTCTCAATACCAAGTCAAGACAGTTCTTCAGCCGGTTATGGCATTTTGAAAAGGCCTCAAGTTTGCCCATCAACGACATTGTAGGGGCTTGCGAACAAATGTCCAATACCCGAACAGGCGCTTTGATTGTCATTACCCGGGAAAATAATCTCGATATCTTCCTGGAAACCGGAGAAATCCTGGATGCCCGTATTTCCCGACAGTTGCTGGAAACTATTTTTTATAAAAACAGCCCCTTGCATGACGGGGCAGTGATCATTACTGACAACCATATCAAGGCTGCACGATGCGTGCTGCCAGTGTCTGAAAGCACCCATTTTCCTGCCTATCTGGGGCTGCGTCATCGCGCCGCAGTGGGTATCAGTGAACAATCTGATGCCCTGGCCATTATTGTCAGTGAGCAAACCGGCAAAATCTCATGGGTGAAAGACGGACAACTGAAACGAAATATCAAACCCGTGGAGCTTAAGGAAATTCTGGTGAAAGAGTTTTCTGTGGATTACGATAAGAACAAAGAATAGGTAGCGATTCAGGTATTCAGATGTTAAACTGACAGACTGAAGGATGACAGGTTGATAGGCTGGGGGCTATAGATTTTCAGGCTGCAGGTGTTTCTGAAAGTCTTCAACCTACACTCTAAGTAACCTGAGTGGTTACAGGAATATTATTAAGTTAAAACAGAACAATTTAAAAGGTATTAAAAAATGGGAGTATTATTGTTAGCCGATAGTGGCAGTACAAAAACCGACTGGATGCTCATCATAGACGGGCAGGAAGAATTACGGTTCAAAACCGTGGGCTTTAACCCCTATTTTGTGGATACAACACAGGTATATGACATCCTCAAAGAAGAATTTACGGAGAAATTTGACCTTTCAGGTGTTGATGAGGTGTATTTTTATGGAGCAGGTTGTTCGTCCGGATCCAAAAAGGCTGTGATTAACAATGCCCTTCAGCAGTTGTTTCCCCATGCTAAAACCGATGTGGAGCACGATCTGCTGGGTGCTGCCAGGGCCTTGCTGGGGCATGAGAAAGGGGTGGCAGGAATTCTGGGAACAGGTTCTAATTCCTGTTTGTACGACGGAACCGATGTGGTAGAAACCATTTTTTCCCTGGGCTATATGTTTGGCGATGAAGGGAGTGGAGCTCACCTGGGAAAAACTTATATCACCAGCCATTTGAAGAAAAAAGTGCCGCAGGAAATCTACGATGCTTTTGAAAACAGCCTGGCTTACAGCCCCGAAGATATTCTTACTCATGTGTACAAAAAACCCAATCCCAACAGGTTTCTTGCATCCTTCTCCGTGTTTCTGAAAAGCCATATCGAACATCCGTATATTTCTGAACTCGTAGAGAGTTGCTTTGAAGAATACTTTAAAGAGCAGGTTTGTCTCTATACAGGCTACAAAGAACTGCCATTCTGCTTTATCGGCTCGGTGGGATACAATTTTAAACCACAACTGGAGAATGCTGCCCGTAAATTCGACATTTCTATTGGCAATTATATGTCTTCACCCATGGAGGGACTGGTGGAGTATCATTTGAAGGAGTAACAGATTACTTTCCGCAATCTTGTCACTATTGCTTCATATACTTGTGCATGGTATCTTATCCATTGCCGTCAGTTTTAACTGACGGAATTAAATCCTGAAACTTCAGACGGGACTTTAGTCCCATTTGCGGCAATGGATAGTTGCCAGTCTTAACAAATCAAAGTAATTTCAGGTATCAGGGACAAATAAGGGAATCTTAGCAGCGGTTCCTGGCGCAGGGACTGTTGGTGATAAAAAAGCCCAGAAAGGCCCCGACGAGAATGCTGCTTATGGACTCAGAAAACATGAATACCTCCATGTGTCTTGCCTCCGTAAAATAATACCAGCCAAAGCCACCCAGGGCCCCGATGAGAATGTAAATCAAGGATCTTTTAAAGTGTGCTGATTGCAGCAAGGCTTTGATTCCTTTGTTTTCCTGTTCTATTTCAAGTTTCTTAAATTCCATAGTGTTAGTGTTATCTATTTATGCAAATATATAGATATTAAACGAGGGACGGAAATTTTTACTGATTTTTCACATACCTGAGTATGTTGTTGATTTCGGAGGGCAAAAACCATTGTGCATCCTCATATCTTTTAAACCATGTGAGTTGCCTTTTGGCATAGCGGCGGGTGTTGGTGCGGATTTTTTCGATGGCCTCATGCAGCTCCATCCGGTTTTCCATCCAGGCAAACAGCTCTTTGTATCCCACCGTATTGAGAGCGTTAAGGTGGCGGTATTTGAAAAAACGGATGGCTTCTTCAATGATTCCGTCATTGACCATCAGATCTGTGCGTTGATTGATACGTTCAAACAGCTCATGGCGTGGTCGGTTGAGAATTACTTTTTTAATCCGGAAGGGGCGTTGGATAGATTGATTTTTGCGCAGCTGAGAAAACTTTTTCCCTGTGGCAAGGTATATTTCGATGCCTCGCATCATTCGGTTGGGGTTGGCTTTATCAACCTGGTTGTAATAATCGGGGTCGATGTTTTCGAGTTGTTTCCGAATGCCTTCAAGCCCTTGCTGATGGAACAGTTGCTGAACCTCGTTTCTGATTTGAGGATCAATATCGGGCATGTCGTCAATGCCATTGCACAAAGCGTCAATGTATAGTCCCGAACCTCCTGTCACTACCACAAAACCGGAATGTGCAAACAGTTTTTCTACCCTAACCAGTGCCTCCTGCTCAAATTGACTGGCATTATAATAATCAAAAATGGAAAGATGACCTGCAAAATGGTGCTTTATTCTTTGAAGCTCAGAAGGGGTGGGAGCTGCTGTACCAATCTTCAGTTCCCGGTAAAACTGACGGGCATCGGCAGAGATGATTTCAGCCTGCAAAGCATGGGCAATGGTCAGGCTGGTTTCTGTTTTACCGACAGCAGTAGGGCCTGTTATTACGACAAGGGTTTTGGAATCAGGGTTTTCCTTCATCTAAGTCATCACTTATTTCGATAGAATCATCATAAAATCCCGAGTCATCCATGTCGTCCATGTCTTCTTCTCCAAACACGCTGCTGCCTTCTGTGTCAGAACCCAGCATGGTTTCGTTTTCTTCATCATCAGCGTGTTCATCATCGTCATCATCCAATTCTCCCGGTATGGGTATCGGTCTGCGGCTTATTTCAATGGGAATACCTCCCACGCTTCCGGCAATCCGCGGATAATCCGTTCCGGCAGCGGCACGCGATATGCGGGCAAGTTCAATAAAAAAGGTCCATTCGCGCCGCAGGTCATAGACATAAAGGAACTTCTGATGAGGATCGTCAATATAATCGCTCAGCACACAATCTTCCATATAAAGCCTGGCAGGGACAGGGTTATCCTCATCCTCCTCTTTTCGGGGAGGGTTTTCGGGTTTATGCTGATGGATTTGCTTTTTCTTTCTGTATCGATGATCGCACAGAAAGAAAGCACACTCAGTAGCTGGATCCAGGGCAAGATTCTCGCTGATAACAGTGTGGAAATCCAGGAAAGTCTGATCTGTACGAAGTTCTATATCTCTTGAAAATCCTTCCTGGTCTTCAAAGTTCATTCTGAATTTGTATGTAAACATGTGCGTACTGTTTGTCTGTATTTTTAGATGCAAAAAATCAGAATCTTATTAAACAAAAATAAGGATTAATTTGGACTGTGTAAAGGTTGCAGGCCGAGTTTTTTTCCTTCTTTCATCATAAATTGCAATGCCTCTTCCCGGTTGTTGGGAATAATGCCGTCGAGAATGGCTTCCCGGATGGCCGTTTTGATGGCCCCAACTTCTTTGCAAGGTTTCAGTCCGAAGGTTTCCATGATGTCTTCGCCGCTTACCGGAGGCTGCCAGTTTCTCAGCCTGTCTTTTTCTTCTATTTCTGCAAGTTTTTCTCTTACCATCTTGAAATTGTCAAGGTAACGCTGCACTTTCTCCTGGCGTGCACTGGTGATGTCAGCCTCGCACAGGGTCATCAGGTCATCAATATCGTCTCCTGCTTCGAACAGAAGTCTGCGCACGGCGGAGTCCGTAACAATGGTTTCGCTAAGTACGATGGGACGCAAATGCAGCAACACCAGCTTTTGTACATATTTCATCTTGTCGTCCAGTGGCAGGCGTAGCTTTTTAAAGATACGGGGTACCATTTTGGAGCCCACAAACTCATGGCCATGAAAGGTCCAGCCCACTTTAGCATCAAATTGCCGGGTGCGTGGTTTGCCAATGTCATGCAGCAATGCTGCCCAGCGAAGCCAAAGATTGTCAGAATTTTCGCAAAGGTTCTCCAGCACTTTGATGGTGTGGAAAAAATTGTCTTTATGGGCTTTGCCCTCCACTACTTCAACACCTTGCATGGCATCCAGTTCGGGAAAGAACTCCTTAAGCAACCCTGCCGAGCGTAGCATTTTTATCCCTTTGCCCGGGTAGGGGGAAAGCATAATTTTATTGAATTCGTCCATTACCCGTTCAATGGATACAATGCTTATGCGTTTGGCGTTTCTGCTTATGGCTTCAAAGGATTCACAATCGATATTAAAATTGAGTTGTGCGGCAAAACGAATGGCGCGCATCATCCTCAGGGGATCATCGGAATAGGTTACATCGGGTTCCAGGGGTGTACGGATGGCTTTTTTCTCCAGATCAGACATGCCATTGTGCAGGTCGATGAGCTCTCCGAAATTGCTGCTGTTAAGGCTGATGGCCATGGCATTGATAGTAAAGTCACGCCTGCTGATATCCTGCTCAAAAGTGCCGTCTTCCACAATGGGCTTTCTTGAATCGCTGCGGTAGGATTCTTTCCTGGCACCTACAAATTCAATCTCCCAGCCATCTGCTTTCAGCATGGCAGTTCCAAATTTTTTATACACTACCAGTTTATGGGGTTTTCCAAGTTTTTGGGCAATCAACCCTGCCAGTTCAATGCCACTGCCTTCCACAACAATATCAATATCTTTGGAGGCACGGCCCAGGATCAGATCTCTTACCCAACCCCCTACTACATAGGCAGACAGGCCTGTTTCGGCTGTTGCTTCTGCAACCAACCCGAATACAGGATGCTTTAATCGGTTTTTAAACAATGTTTGGTATGATTTTGAATTCAAAAAAATAATTGCTCAGCTTCTGATAATCGTCATCTGCCCATCATCAAATATTTTTATGATGGTAGAGGCTTTGGGGGTGTTTACTACTGTTTGATTGGTTGTACAGATATAGTCAACACCCTCCTTGATTTCTTCACTTACTTTACTGAATGTAAAAGGGGAGATGTCGCCACTCATATTGGCAGAGGTAGAAGTGATGGGTTTACCTAACGCTCTGATAAGTTGCAGGCAAAATTCATTGCGCGGAATCCTTATGGCAATGGTACCATCATCAGGAACCAGGTTGCGCGGCAGGTTTCGTGCCTTTTCATAAATGATAGTAAGGGGTTCCTTGTAAGAACCCAGAACCTCAAGGGCTATTTCCGGTAAATTTTTTACGTATTCTTTTATCATGGCAACATTCTCTGCCAGCAAAATCAATGATTTCTGTGGTGTGCGAAACTTAATTTTGTAAATTTTGCTGATGGCTTTTGCGTTGGTTGCATCACAGCCTATTCCCCAGATAGTGTCAGTTGGGTAAAGTATAGTACCCCCTTTACGCAGCACTTCTATGGCTTTATTGAGATCTTCCTGCATAAAAAAATGATTTCCGTGATAAGTAACACACCTGTTTTGTTTCACAGGTCAGAACACTGATTTGCTGTTTCCGTTAAGGGATTGCAATATTAGTAAAGAAATTTCAGAAAAATGAGCTTATAAAAAATAAATTACTGGAATAGTTTTGATTTAACAATATATCCAGGCGAAGGCTACATTATACGGCTACGTTGTATTCTCGCAGGGCGTCGTTGAGGCTTGTTTTCTGGTCGGTACTTTTTTTGCGCTGGCCAATAATAAGTGCGCAGGGAACATTATAAGTGCCTGCCGGAAATTTTTTGGGAATAGTACCCGGAATCACTACAGCTCTTGAAGGGACACGCCCCGTGTAAGTTACCGGTTCATCTCCGCTTACGTCAATGATTTTAGTAGAACCCGTAATCACCACATTGGCGCCCAGCACGGCTCCTTCTTCCACTTTTACGCCTTCCACAATAATGCAGCGCGAACCTACAAAGCAGTTGTCTTCAATAATGACAGGAGCAGCCTGTATAGGTTCGAGCACTCCGCCAATACCCACACCGCCACTCAGATGTACGTTCTTTCCAATTTGTGCGCAGCTGCCCACAGTTGCCCACGTGTCAACCATAGTGCCGCTATCCACATATGCACCAATATTTACATAAGAGGGCATCATTACAATATCGGAGGCCAGGTAGGAGCCGTAGCGTGCTATGGCATGGGGAACCACACGAACGCCCAGCGCTGCATAGTTTTTCTTCAGGGCTATTTTGTCGTGAAACTCAAAAGGTCCCACCTCTATGGTTTCCATTTTCCGGGTGGGGAAATATAAAATTACTGCCTTCTTTATCCATTCATTTACCTGCCATTGGCCCTCTGCTTTTTCGGCTACCCTTACTTTGCCTTTGTCAAGGTTTTCAAGGGTTTTTTCAATGGCTTCAAGGTATTTTTTCTCTTTTAAAAGAGAACGGTCTTCCCATGCTTCTTCAATAAGTTGTTTCAGTGCTTCCATTTAAATTTTAAATTGCGATATAATAGATTGCATTAAGTAAGGGCAAAATGTGGTTTCCCTTTTTATTGCCCTGTATCTTTTCGTTTTGTGGTATAAAGTTTCCACCATGGGACACGCTGGTCGTCGTGATGTTCGAAATGATAGCCAAAAAAGTAGCAACTGATCATGGCCCACAGGTGGCTTTTTTTCAGTGTACGGGCTCTGTGGGGCATCATATGCTCCAGGTGGGGCTGGCGGTGAGGCCAGTAAACCCCGAAATAAAACAGTTGTAAGGTTCCCAGGATGGCCGGCAATGCCCAGTAGAGTATCACTTTCAACTCTTCAAATCCAAGCAAATGGATGAAAATATTGTAGGCAGCTGCCATCACTATAAGTTGTAAAATGGTAACATAACGCCACATAAAAATGGCCCACCATTTCCAGAAATTTTGTGATTTTACATAAAAGTCCGGATCCTCTGCAGTGGCCGGTGCTTTGTGATGCAGCCCGTGGTTTTTGCGCAGCCGCTTGTACGACATACCCGCAAACAGGAATGTAGCCAGGGTTCCCAGGGTGTTGTTCAGGGTTTTGTTTTTGGAAACGCCTCCATGCATAGCGTCATGCCCGGTAATAAACAATCCGGTGTATAGCCATCCCTGCAAAAGAATATGGATGTACATCCAGGGATTGGTAGCTGAGAACTCAACAAAGTGAAGCATGTACGCCAGATGTGAGCCCCATA
This sequence comes from Sphingobacteriia bacterium, assembly GCA_011390575.1. Lineage (GTDB taxonomy): Bacteria > Bacteroidota > Bacteroidia > Bacteroidales > UBA7960 > SKVR01. The sequence goes on along the minus strand of JAABSE010000058.1, from coordinate 2,575 downwards.
CAAGGATGATGGTAATGGCTAAAAAAACTCCCATGAGGATAGTGTTAGTTGGAATTTTGTATGAAAATTATGCTGTCAAAAGTACCCATTATTCGCCAATTAAGCAAAAGCACCGCCCTTCCCAACAATACAACCGGCAATATGTTTAATCATCGGTTTTTTGAATTCAGGAGGGTTGTCCGTCAAACGTTTGGCCTGGTTGCAGGTTTTTATACAGGTACATAGTTCACTGCAATATACTGCATTGGTGCTGGATCAAATATTTCTGTTAATTTTGCAACAATGTTGCAAAGATTTTGTTTAATCTTTTACCGGAAATTAAATATCATTGAATATGCAGGAAGAAGTTTTTGCTTTGCTGGGGGATAAAAACCTTTCCCGAACGCCTTGCCGTGTAGAAATGTTGAAGATTTTGCTGGAATCGGGTTCTGCCCTTCCCGAAACCGAAATCCGCAGCAAATTGCCGCAGCACTTTGACCGGACGACAGTTTATCGCACACTGCGCAGCTTTCTGGAACAGGATGTTATTCACAGCATACCCCTTGAAGGGGGTGATGTAAGGTATGCTGTCACCAGGAATAAAGAGCGGAAATCCAGTCAGTTTCACGCCCATTTTTATTGCGAGAGTTGCAGTAGTGTGTATTGTTTGAGCCGTGCCCGCTTTGAACCACCTGAAATGCCGGAAGGGTTTGTTGCGGCTGGTTATGATGTGTTAGTAAATGGTAAGTGCCGCAAATGTAATTAGGGCTAATCCTATCATTATAATACAAAATATATGAGGTCACTTCGAAAAATCTTTTTTTCATAATACATAGTTCTACTTTGACACATTAGTTAATGGACAAAAAATATCAATATGCCACCATAGAAGAAAATAAGACCTGCCTTAAACACAAGACACTTATAATTCCTATGTGCCTATGTGTTTATAAATAATTGGTTACCACATAGACACATAGTTCTTTACAATAATTAACCTTACCAATGGGTTGAAATAAATGAGTCATTCAGCCTTTCAGGAAATATGTCAAAATAGAAATAGAACTAAAATTGTTTTTTAATGCTCTCTAATTCAGTTAAATGCGGGCTCCCCCTTTTAGGGGGCCGGGGGGTATTGAACTTTCGGAGTTGTCTCATGAATAATTGATTAAAAATATAATATGTCTGATCTATCTGCTCACGCTTTAACTTACAAATACCCGTCGGGTCAGGAAATGGCTTTTCCCGATTTGACCTGTCATGCAGGGTACAATCTTTTGATTCACGGAATGTCGGGAAGTGGTAAAACCACCCTGTTGCACTTGCTGGCAGGAATACTGACACCGGCCGGGGGAGAGGTAAGATTTGGAGATATAGAACTGACGGACTTGAGCTCGGCAGAAAAGGACCGCTTCAGGGGCCGGCATATAGGAATGATTTTTCAGAAGCACTTGTTTATTGATGGAATCAGTGTGTATGAAAATCTGATAGCTGCCCGAAGGCTGGCCGGGAATGCTGATGATCAGGATTATCTCCATCAGCTTCTTGATGCGCTGAATATCCGTCACCTGGCAGGTAAGAAAGCTTCTGCACTGAGCGAAGGCGAACAACAACGGTTTTCCATTGCACGGGCCCTGGCCAACAAACCCTCCCGGATATTAGCCGATGAACCTACTTCAGGGCTGGATGATTTGAATTGTGCCGCTTTCGTAAAGCTTATGCAACTTTCTGTGACCGAAAAACCCGTTTCATGGATTATCGCAAGCCACGACAACCGGCTTAAAGAATATTTTGATAATGTGTATCACCTCTAAATAAAGGCTGTATATGTACGTATTGAAACTTGCATTGCAAAAACTGGCATCGCGCCCCGGGAGCACAGCCTTCAGTGTATTGCTGTTTGCCATCGGCTGCAGTATCATTTCCCTGATTATTCTGGCCGAGAAGAACCTGAACAGCAGTGTGGAACGGAATTTCTCGGAAATCGATCTGGTCATCGGCGCCAAGGGTAGCCCGCTGCAACTCATTTTATCTTCCGTATTGCATGCCGATTATCCCACCGGAAACATCAGTTTGCGGGAAGCAGAAAATATTGCCCGCAATCCACTGGTAGAAAAAGCCATCCCCCTGGCCCTGGGCGATAACTACCGGGGTTTTCGAATTGTAGGAGCCCCTGTTGAATATGCTGAACTTTACAATGCAACCCTGGAAAGCGGCGCATGGCACGAACATCCCCTTGAGACAGTGGTGGGAGCCAATGTAGCACGCACCACAGGGTTACAAATCGGCGATACTTTTTACGGTGTGCACGGCTTTCAGGATGCCGGACATTCCCACCCTGAATATCTTTATACCGTAAAAGGAATCCTTAAACAAGGCTCCGCAGTAATAGACAACCTTATCCTGACTCCAATATCATCGGTATGGAAAGTACACGATGGCACTCATCATGATGATCATGACGAATCACACCCTGCTCATGAAGATCACGACCATGAAAGTGACGACCCTCACGACCCTGATCACAACCACGAAAACGGCGACCATGAACATCACGATCACTTCCCTGAGCATGCGCGGGCAGCAGACCAGCAGC
>JAABSE010000057.1 GCA_011390575.1 Sphingobacteriia bacterium | reverse complement strand
TTCTACATGGGCTTTAATGGCTTTAATGGTATCCTGCAGCTGCCGGATAATTAAATCCACATTGTCTCTTCTCCAGTCGTCTTTTTCTTCAGGTGAAAAACCACGTGGATACCGGGTAAAAGCAATACTATCGGGAAATTCAATTCCCTGCAGAGGGTAAGGATAAAAATAATCATCAAAATGAATGGCATCTATATCATACCTGCGCACCAAATCAGCCACAACACTGGCGACATGGTTTCGGGTTTCAGGCAGTCCGGGGTTAAAATAGCTCAGTCTGCCATAATTCACAAACCATTCGGGGTTCTGTTTCATGGGATGATTGTCTGACAGCGCATTACGGGCGGTATCCAGCTCTGCACGGTAAGGATTGAGCCACAAATGAATATCCACTCCCCGCTTTCGGCATTCGCGTATGGCGAAATCCAGCGGATCATAAAACGGCGATGGAGCCTGACCCTGTATTCCGGTAAGCCATTGCGACCAGGGTTCAAGGTCGGAAGGATAGAAAGCATCTGCTGCAGGCCGCACCTGCAAAATGATGGTATTCATATTGTATGCTTTTACAAGCTCAAGAAGTTCGATCAACTCCTGTTGTTGCTCCAGACTTGAGAGACCGCTTCTGGAAGGCCAGTCGATATTTGCCACAGAAGCAATCCATACAGCCCTCATTTCTCGTTTAGGATTGGCCGCATCAAGGGTTAAAACCCATAAAAACAGGCAAATAGATGAAATAATATAAAGGCTTCTGAAGTTTTTCATGTTTTTTGAAATTTGCAGTGTATTGTACTGAAAAGAATTGAGGCAAAAATAAACAAAACTTAATTGTATCTTTTAAAGAAAGGCTTGCATAGCACATTTTTTCCTGTAAAAAGCTACATAGGTATTAATACCTGTCTATATTAAGTAAAATACCTATAGGATGAAAGGGGCTAAAAAGATATATTTGCGCGGGCGTTTCAAGCAGCTAATTATTTGCTGAAAAGTATTGCAAATAATTCAATTACAAGCACTTATCCATTACTAAAGCATCAGAAAAAGGATGCTTATAACCTTAGCACTGATTAATGATTAACAAATACACATCCATTTTATTTATTTTTTTATTATATCTGTTTCTACTTTCAGGATGTGATGGTGAATTTGGTAGTATTGATAATTATTCTTCGGTAAATAATCGCAAAGATCTGGTTGGCAGAGTTATACAAAGGGACTCGCTGCCCGAACCACAACACTATAAACCCATCATCGGCGAACCCATACCCGCCAGAATAATCAATCGGTTTGAAGTAGCAAAGAATCATACAGAGGATTTCGAACCTCTTCGTTTTTCTGCCACCCCTCCGGAAAAACGTACTCCCGGGCAGGGCAAATATCAACTTCCTGAAAAAGTTGCAGCCACACCACTTTACGGAACCATCCCTTTGCCTGAAAAAATCAAGCTAAAAGAACCCATTAGCATAGGAGACAACCCATTTAGTTTTATGACCCATACAAAAGTACAGGGCTTGTCGCATGACGACGTAATGACCTTTTGTGAGGATCAGCCAGGAAATATGTGGATAGGAACTTTTGGTGGTGGTTTAATGCGTTTCGATGGTCGTGATATTTCGTGGTTTAACAATACACCATGGGGAGAGTTGCCCGAAGTAATAGCCATTGAAAGCGACAGCCAGGGACGAATATGGTTAGCAACCGTAGACGGGCTTTTCCGGATTGATGGCTCCCGGATGTATCATTTTGATGATAAAACGGGTGGTTTGCGCGATAATTCGATTGAGTCACTGCAAATTGATAAAAAAGGGAATTTATGGGTCTCCTACTGGAAAGGAGGTGTTTCTATGTACGATGGCACACACTTTTATCATTATGGCACAGACCAGGGGTTATCAAAAGAACAGGGGCAGGTTTTAAAAGTAAGTAATTCGGGAGATATCTGGATCTCCGATTACCAGGAAGGGCTATTCCTGTTTCGGGAGGGCTCTTTTTATGTTTATGAAGTCCCGTTTCTATCTTATGACCATCCTGTTTTGGCGATTGGAAACGGTACAGGCAATGCCATCTGGTTTAGCATGTATGGGTTGGGGGTTGTCAGATTTGATGGGGAGGAATTTCAATTTTTTACCATTGAAGAAGGATTTCCTTCTCCCGAGATTTATCAGATAGAGAAAGATGCCGACGGGAAAGTATGGTTTGCAACATGGGGTAAAGGACTCATCAGGTGGGATAAAGAAAAATTTGAAGTCTTCAGCAAAGACGAAGGTTTGTTTTCACATCAAATCAATGGAATTTTTATTGACCGCAACAATACTCTCTGGGTAGGCTTTAACGGAGGCATAGCAAGGTATTTTGGAGATATTTTCAAACATTTTACCACACGGCAACCTTTCGATACACAAACTACATCTATGGCCCTGGATTCCATGGGAAAACTATGGATCTCCTCGTACGGGGGAGGACTTAAATCTTTTGATGGGGAAAAATTCATCCACTATACACCCAATCCTGATGACCCCCACCTGTTTATGGAGGGTATAACCTCTGATTCAAAAGGCAATCTTTGGATGAGTATTAATCAGCAAGGTATCTATCGTTTTGACGGCTCTCATTTCTTTCATTACCAGCTTGACATGCTGGATAAGCCCTTTCAGTTAGAGAGTGGAATGGAAGACAGCAGGGGTAATTTATGGCTGCTCGCAGGCAAACAAGGTGTTTTAAAGTATGATGGAAAGACTTTTAAACATTTCAACCAGCAGAATGGCATGCCGGTTAGCCACGCCAGGGCCATTACAGAAGACGCTGAAGGCAATATTGTAATTGCGACTTATGGAGGAGGAGTAGTAATTGTTAATGATCATAGTTTTACCTGCTATACAGAAAAAAACGGTTTGGCAAGTAATTTCCTGTTTTCTGCTTTTAAAGATTCGGAAAACAATCTTTGGTTTGGCACCAATGGGAAAGGCCTGTCCATGTTTAATGGCAAACACTTTATCAACTTTACCTCTTCCAAAGGACTGACAGACAATTATATTTTTTCCATTGCCCAGGACTCAGGCGGGAACATGATTTTTGGCGGAAGATTTGGCCTCAATGTAATGCCTTACAATACACTGAAAGATATTACAGAACAGAGCGAGCCGGGCATGCATCCCAATATGGATAATCATTATTTTGTAAAACATACTTATGAAGAAGGTTTTCTGGGTATCGGGTCAAACTTAGGCATGATGCTGGAAAATGAAGGTAATATATGGATTGGCACCAACAACCGGATTACAAGGTTTAACTCCAGGAGATCAATAATTGATCCACCGGCCCCAAATGTGGTTATTTCAGAAATTGATCTTTTCAATGAGAAACTTAACTGGCAGGAGCTGGCAAACCAACAGGATACATTTATGTTGCTGGCAAACGGTGTCAAACTGAAAAACTTCAGTTTTGACAGCCTCAGCCCCTGGTACTATGTTCCTGAAAACCTTCATCTTTCGCACAAAAATAACTTTATTACATTTCACTTTTCCGGGATTTCCACCTCTTCCGGAAACAAACTCTTATACAGTTATAAACTGGAAGGTTTTGACAAACAGTGGCACAGGCCTGCTCCGGAAAACTATGCACACTTTGGGAACCTGCCATCAGGGGAGTATACCCTTAAGGTAAAAGCTTTAAATAAGGCGGGGATCTGGAGCAAGGAAGAACAATTAACCTTGGTTATTCTTACTCCCTGGTATAAAAAGTGGTGGGCATTTCTGTTGTATTTCATCGTTGCTGCCGCTGTTTTGTGGCTGTATATCAGGGTAAGAGAAAAATCGCTTGTCTTAGAAAACAAACTGCTCGACAACGAGGTGGAGCTTGCCCGCAAAACCATCGAAATAAAGCAAAATATTATTGCCAATGTCAGTCATGAACTGCGAACGCCACTGACCGGAATAATTGGACTGGCTGATATACTTGCAAAAACGCCCCTTAATGAGCAGCAAAAAGAGTATATACTTACTTTACAGCAAACAGGAAGCAACCTTAAAGAGATCATCAACCAGATTCTTGATTATTCCAAAATAGAATCGGGTGAGGTGAGCTTATCAATTACTGCATTTTCAATCCGGGAACTTTTCATGCAGGCAGAAAAAGTTTTCGACTCATTGAAACATAACCAATCTGAGGTTTTCATCAAAACCCACATTGAAGAAAAGGTTCCTTCTATGCTTCTTACCGATCGGGGCCGTGTCAATCAAATATTGCTAAACTTGCTATACAATGCTGTAAAATTTACTCCTAAAGGAAGCATTACCCTTGAAGCCTGCGTTGAGAAGACCATTCAGGCCTCAGATTCTTCCGACTCCGGCAAAACCCAACTTCTGATAAAAATATCTGTTATAGATACGGGTGTAGGAATATCAGGGGAAGCAATAAAGAAACTCTTCTTGCCTTTCTCACAAATAGAGAACAACGATACACGCGAAACAGACAGTACCGGATTAGGGCTTGCCATCAGCAAGAAACTCGCACATTTGCTCAAAGGTAATATCGGAGTGGAGAGCAAACCTGGAAAAGGAAGCCGGTTTTGGTTTACTTTTCTGGCCGAACAACCTGAACATTTCACACCGGAAATAACATCAACCCGAAAGGAGACTGCTCCTGAAACCGAAAGTAAAAAAATCCTGCTGGTAGAAGACAAAAAAGTAAACCAGCTGGTCATTAAACTTTTACTCAAAGGAATGGGCCATGAAGTAGAAATAGCCGAAAACGGCGAAATTGCACTAAAACTTTATCAGCCTGAAAAATATGACTTTATTCTGATGGACATCCAGATGCCCGTAATGGACGGTATCACTGCTACACAGAAGCTAAAAGAGAAATATTCCGATTTACCTCCCATTATTGGGCTAAGCGCCAATGCTTTTGAAGGCGACAGGGAAAAGTACATGGGATTGGGCATGGACGAATATATAACCAAGCCGGTCAATGAAGATAGTCTCAGGAAAGTCCTGGCCCACATGGATTCAAAGAACTAACACATGCATTTACTTATTTATTCCTGAGTAAAAAATCAAAGTTTTAACCTGCCGGTTACCGCACTTTCTGTATTTTAGCGCAAAATTTAAAGAAATGAATAAAACCTTACATTTTCTGCTAATTGCGTTGTTTTTTCACCTTTTGCCTTTAAAAGGTCAGGCCATTGATGCTGTTTTATACAACGGTGCTGGTACATCTACTGAGAATAAACTCATTGCGATGACGCTTGCGGGTATTGTTAATCGTGAAGAGCCCCGATTATACCTGCTCAATGTGTACGAAACCTGGAGCTACAACCAGACAGATGAAGTTTGGCGCGACATTTATGCGGCTGACGGGGGAGCTGATTTTACCGTTATTCAGGATATTAATGAGTTGGTGAGCCATTTCAGTGAAGATATTAACGGTGCTGTCACCTACGATGCCTCACTGACATATGGTAATTTTGAGGGGCAAAACTTTCGATGGCAAGCCGAGGTAGCTGCTATGATAGGAGGACTTAGCAACTCTATCCCTGTCCCCCATTCCAACACAACCCTTGAAGTAGAACGACCCGACAGTGTAAAGGTACCGGATCATTTTCATGGCCAGGATACCCTGGTAATTTCAGCAAGGCTGGAACTTGACTCTCATCCATGGAATAACACAACGCTCAGCCAGGAAGAGCGTTACTTCCTGATTCTTGACTGGGCGCTTGAAACCCTGCTTGACCGAACCAATCCCCGCAAATTTTATCTGCGGGAAATAACAGACTGGGCTGTTAGCCAGCGTATGTTTCAGCTCAACCTCGCCGGGACCCATTCGCTGCAATTTTCCTCTCTGACGGATGAAAAAGCAGAGAAAATCGAGCAGGTAATGACCTATCTGCGTTCGTGCCACCCGGATGAAATTTTTCATGTATACGGATGGATGCGCCCTGAGCCCCTGGTGCAATGGATATCCGGCTGGGGAGGCAGTTTTCATGAAACCCTGCTCAGCAACCTTTCATGGCATCATGTTTTCCCGGCTGATGAAAATTTCGTATATAACAGACCTTCAGCTGTTGAACCTGAAGATGTTACCTTGCAGAACAAATATTATGTGATTTTTATTGGATCCGAAGGCGATGCAGGAAACTGGAATGCAGGTTTTCAATCCGGTGCATGGCTTTCTGCCATGCGCGGCGAAATTCCTGTGGGTTGGGGTTTTAATCTGCACTTTTTTAAAGAATTCCGTTTTATGGGACAGTATTATTTCAGAACGGCAACCGAAAATGACGGCTTTATATCGGTAACCAACCCTCTTGGGTATGCCTATGCCGATATGTTTCCTGAAAGCTTTCTGCCCGATGCCATTGAAAGGGCCACATGGAAAGTACAACAGTATAATGTCCCTGCTGTTTATGCCTATAAGCATTACAATGGCGCAGGAGTTTCAACCTATCGAGGCATTACTATTTCCAACAATTACAATTTCGACAAACTGGGTGCTTTTTCTGAAGCAACGGGCACAGCACTTACTTTCCTTTTTGACCCGGCACTGGCAACACAGTTCCCGTATACTCAATATAGTGGCATATTGTACAACCATGTTAATGACAATACTTTTTACGCTGATTTCTCTGACCTGAACCAGACTGCAAGCCGCATTGTAAACAAACTAACCTCTCAACAACGCCCCGGGTTTTTGCTTGCTGGCTATCAACGCTTCAGGCAGGATGGCACAAGTGTAGGGCCTGGTAATTCAGCTGATATCACACTGCCACGATTAAAAAACCTCATGGACTTGATAAAAGCTGACGAACAAATCGGAGAGCATGTAGAATTTGTTACTCCTGAGCAGTTTACCTGGCTTATGCAACAATATTTAGAACCCGCCAATACTGAGAATCTGATAACCGAAAACAAAGGTAAGCTGAGTGCATGGATGAATGCGTCAGGTCAGCTTGAAGTATACTATGGAACTAACAGTCCGGAGAGCTTTACTCTTAGCCTTTTCAGCGCCACAGGCAAGCTTATAAAGCAAATGGAGGTGAACTTTTCAAAAGAGAGCCCGGGAACCCTTTTGTCACTGCCTTCTTTAACGTCAGGTTTGTATATTGTAAACATATCAGGAAATAATATAAGCCTGAGCCGCAAGCTTGTTTTCTGATTATTGTACAGGCAAGGGATCTGAAACAATATCTTTTTCTTTAAGCAGAAGGGAAACAGCAATTGATACCACAAAGGGTTCCTGTCCATTGTCGTCAGGTTTCAACATACAGATTTAAAAGCTTAAAAGGACTGATACTTCTGGCCCATAATTTATAAGGGTAAGATTGCAGAAATTCGTGCTTACTATAAAGGTAATTGTTCTCTTGTGTTGATAATTCATCATTAAAGGTTAATTTTGCCGTTTGCAATTTTGACACCTAATAATAAAAAACGTCACAACTATGTTAAACATCATTATGTTTGGCCCTCCCGGAGCAGGAAAAGGAACGCAGTCTGAAAAGTTAATGGCTGAGTATAACCTCACGTACATCAGTACCGGAGAACTATTACGTAAAGAGATCAAGGAAGGAACTGAGATAGGAAAAAAGGTTAAAGAAGGAATTGAAGGAGGTGGACTGGCAGATGATGAAACCATTGTGAAGCTTATCAACAAGGCCATCAGAAATCATGAAGGAAGTGAAGGTTTTCTTTTTGATGGTTTTCCCCGTACTTATGTGCAGGCCTACATTCTGGATGGTTTGTTTATCAGGTTGCAACATAAAATTACCCGTATTTTTATCCTCGAACTATCAGATGAAGAATGCAAGCGGCGGCTATTGCAGAGAGCTACCGAACAGGATCGCAAAGATGACAGGGAAGCTGTAATTGAGAAGCGTTTGCAGGAATATCACCAAAAGACTCTACCCCTGCTTGAGTTTTACAAAAATACCGGTTTGCTCACACGTATTGATGCCTCCGGAACTACCGATGAGATTTTTTCCCGCATAAAGCATCATATCAATATGGATATTCGCAAACAAGCTATCAATGTTGTGATGTTTGGGCATCCCGGAGCCGGTATGACCACCCAGGCCAGCAGAATTGCCGAAGAGCTGAACCTGAAACCCATTTCCACACGTGAATTGTTGCAAAAGGAAGTAAAAGAACAAACTCCCCTGGGCAAACTGATTCAACCCTACATGGAAAAAGGTTTATTGCTTCCTGACGAAATTGTTATCAGGCTTATTGAAAAGGCATTGATGGAAAATGGAGGAAATGAACGGGGGTATGTTTTCAAAGGCTATCCCCGCACATTGGTACAGGCATATATCCTTGACGGTATTCTAAAAAAGAAAGGACATTCCATTACCTGTGTTATCAACCTGAAGGTAAATTATATTGAATTGATGAAACGGCTTGATGAAAGGAGCCGCACAGAGCGTAAAATGCCTTACGACAGCAGTGCTACAACCATTGTGGCCCGCCTGGAAGAACATGAACGACACAGCCGTGGAGTGCTGGATTATTACAGAGAACACAACCAGGTAATTGATGTTGACGGCCATGGAGAAATAGAGGAAGTGTACCAGCGCATTCTTGAACCTGTAACCAAAGCCAGTCGTAACCTGAGGTAAAAGACACCTATTCATATATAGCAAAGAGCCATTCAGCGATACTCTATACTGAAGGGCTCTCCCGAAAGAATTTCAGGTTTTTCTAATTGTATTTTTAACCTTCTGCTTAACCCATAGATCATGACAGAAAATTACCAGGTGCTGTTTGAATGGATTGGTTACACGGGCTCTGTAATTATTGCCATTTCCCTGATGATGAGCTCCATTGTTAAACTACGCTGGCTCAACCTGCTGGGTGCGTCCATTTTTTCCACGTATGGTTTTATTATCGGAGCCATGCCGGTGGCTTTTCTCAATCTTTTTATTACCCTGATCAATGTAGTGCACCTTTATGGCATTTATAGCCAAAAAGACTTTCTGAAAATATTGCACATTCGCACTGAAAATAAATATCTGGACTTTTTCATGGATTATTATCAAAAGGATATTAATACCTTTTTCCCGGGATTTTACGAAAGCTTCAAAAATAACTTGTTTGCTCCCGACTCTTTTCTATGTTTTCTAATCATCAGAAATGCCGCAGTAGCTGGAGTATTTATTGGAAAAAAAATTAGTGCAGATGAATTATTTGTCGAAATTGACTTTGCCATTCCTGAATACCGGGACTTAAAAACAGGCAGGTATATCTATAAGCAAAACCAGCGGTATTTTGAGAACCTGGGTATCACAAAACTCTCTGCTGATCCCAAAAACAAAAAACATTACAGTTACCTGAAAAAGATGGGCTTCACAGAAAAAACCACTAAAGATGGCAAGGTTATACTGATAAAAGATATTGAGTAATTTTCACCATGTGTATCTTCCTTTCCTGCGGAAAGAGTTATTGGAGAAAATTGCACCAACACAAGTCAAACCTAAACAAAATATAATGAACAAAACGCTACTCTGGATTCTTGCTGTATTGATAACCGTTTCAGGTGCTTATTACACAAGAAAAACGGGTCCTACCAAACCTGTGACCGGCACAGTTTCTCTGGAAAATGAAGAAATACGCTACCAGTTGATTCGAAGCTATAACCAACCTGAGGATGCGCCGGTAAAGATCAAGGTTAAAAACGAGAATATATCAGGAAGCATAGTCTACAAACGTACTCCCAGCAACGATTCATGGACGGAAGAAGAGTTGGTAAGAAGTAATGGGTATTTAACAGCATACATCCCACAGCAACCCCCTGCCGGGAAAGTAATGTATCAGATTATGCTCAAAGCTGAAAATGAAAAGGTAAAACTGACGGAAAATCCCATAGTAATAAGATTTAGAGGAGACGTACCGGCGTGGGCTATGATACCCCATATTCTGTTTATGTTTGCTGCCATGTTGTTAAGTACCAGAGCCGGTCTTGCTGCCATTTTCAAAGAGAAAACTTATACTTTTACCATTTTAACGCTGCTAACCCTGGTAGCAGGGGGGCTCATTTTCGGACCCATCGTACAGAAGTTTGCTTTTGGAGACTATTGGACCGGATGGCCCTTCGGTACTGATCTGACTGATAACAAAACGGCCTTAGCTGTACTTTTCTGGGCCTGGGCTATGGTAAAGGTATACAAAAACAAATACCACCGCGGCTGGGTTTTCGTTGCAGCTGTAGTTTTGTTGCTGATTTATATGATACCTCATAGCCTGATGGGTTCAGAAATCGACTTTACGCAGCAGTAAATTATCTCCTTAATCCATAGAGTAGTAAAAATTTAATCCCAGCCAGAGGCGATTTCTGGTTGCATTATTGATAAAAGAGTCGGCCCTGTAATCTACCCCCAGTTCTATTTTGCTGCTGGGAAACAAGGTATACCCCACATAGGCTCCTCCCCTGATTTCGAGGTCATAATCACTCTCCTGAAATGAGTTTAAGTACTCATTGCTTACTTTGAGAAAAAATTCTCTGGTATCAAGAAACTGTCCCTCCAATGGAATCTCGGAGGATAACCGGTAACGAAACCGAAACTCGGTGGCTTCAGCTGAACTGAATGTCTGATCCATGGCCACGCGGTGAGCCAGCGTAAAAAAGGGATTTCGCCTGGCAAAACTCAGTTGCTGGATGGCCCGGTTTTTTATGTTTTCACCATCGGTTCTGAGCAAATATCCTACCGTAACCCTGGTATTAAGTCGTATGCGTGTGGCAGCCATCAGTGCCAAATCTGTCTGTAAATATTTATAGGCAAAATCTTCCTGGTACAGCGACTGCCTGGACTCTGCTTTAAAATGCAAAGACCAGTCTCTGGGCAATTTTTTATTGACATTCAGGGAGGGTAAAAAACCCATTTGATAATTGCTTTGTGCCTGATTAACAAAAAAAGATGATGCTATTAAAAGGACAACCAAATAAATTCTATTCATATTAGTATATAATATTGTCAATGCTTTTTAAAACAATTTCCGCTTTTTTTACAAATTCACCTGTTTCTGAAAATAAAAACTCATACATAACAAAAGATCCTTCCAGCTTGGTGGAAATCACAATTTCATAATGGACATCAATTCCTTCCCTGTTAGTTTCTTCCAGAAAATAATTCAGAACTATATTCCGATTCCCTGTATACTGAACTTGTATCTTTTCAATGGAAAACCGCTCAAATTCTTCCTCTAAAAAATCTTCAATTTCATCAAAAATGGCATCTGGTATTTCATCGGAGTTTATTTCAACTTCCAAATCGAAAAAATTGCCTTCTTCCGTAAACTTGATACTGTATCTTTGTTTCTCAAATTTGGTTTTGGCTTCAAAATAAACTTCCCTGTTTCCTTGTTCTTTATACCATTTGACATGGGTATCAAAATCAAGTAAGTCCAAAAAATTCAATGCCTCTTCAGGCACATCTTTTTCTTTTACACGAGTTTCTTTTTCATACTTAAACTGGCCGAAACCCTGTGTAACAAAAAAGAACATCACTATTACAGCAAAAAAGTATCGCATGGGTAAAATTATAAGTTAACAATCCGATGTAAGAAATTCTATTAATCTCACATTGTTTTAAACAGAAATTGCCCTCATTGGTTTTAGCCTGACCAAAAAATATTCAACTTTTAAGCTCTGTTTTATTCTCTGACATCAGGCAGTCCTGGACCTTTTGCAAACCTTCAGCGTTATCTGCCAGCACCAATAAGCCATCATTGGCTTTTAAGACTGTTGAACCTCCTGGTGTAATGAATTTGCCATTGCGTTTAATGATGGCAATAATGGCATTTTTGGGAAAATTCAAATCCACAATTTTCTTTCCCACTGCATAACCGTCAGGAGGTACTTCTACTTCTTTCATTGTTTCCTTGGGGTATTCCGATATGAACTTCTCAATATCAGAAACACGCTTTACCTTTTGGGGCAAAGCTACGTGCAGCCATCGGGCAAAAAGTGTGAGTGTTGTACCCTGAATGATTACAGAAGTAACCGAAACAAAAAACACGATATTAAAAATCATGTTGGCCTTGTCAATCCCCGCAATCAGCGGATAGGTAGCAAAAACGATGGGTACCGCCCCTCTTAATCCCACCCACGAAATATAGGCGCGTCTTCTCAATTTCATCCTGAAAAAAATAAGACTGAAAAAAACAGCCACAGGGCGTGCCACAAGTATGAGAAAAACAGAAATCAATAATCCTATGCCCATATAAGGAACCACCTGCGAAGGGTACACCAGTAAGCCCAGGGTAAGAAACAGAACAATCTGCATCAGCCAGGCCAGACCATCATACATTTTCATGATGGTTTTTTTATGGATTAGATCCTGATTACCCAGATACACAGCGCAAATGTAAATAGCAAGAAATCCATTGCCTCCTGCAAAGTCCGTGGCAGAAAAAGTAATAAACATCAAAGCAATGGATAAAACCGGATACAACCCTTCAAAATCCAGTTGAATCTTGTTGATGACAAATTTGCTCAGCCTGCCAAATACGTATCCTGCCAACCCTCCTACTATCATTTGCTGCAAAAAAATGGGAATTACAGATACCAGGCTCTGATCCTGATTGACCACCAGGGTGAGAAAAACAATAACCAATACATAAGCCATGGGATCATTGCTCCCGCTTTCCAGCTCAAGGGTAGGTCTTATATTGGATTTGAGGGCCAGGCTTTTGGAGCGCAATATGGAAAATACAGCAGCAGCATCTGTTGAAGATACAATAGAACCCAGCAGCATACTTTCGTACAGGGTAAAATCTGTAATAAGCCAGACAAACGTTCCCAATGAAAGTGCGGTAAGCAGAACCCCCAGGGTGGACAAAACCACTCCCTGACGTAAAACCGGCTTTACGGTATTCCAGCTGGTATCCAGTCCTCCGGAAAAAAGAATAAAATTTAATGATACAATTCCTATAAACTGGGCAACTTGCGGATCGCTGAAGCGAATACCCACAATACCTTCAGACCCGGCAAGCATGCCAATAGCCAAAAACAGCAATAAGATGGGGACTCCAAACTTATAGGAAGTTTTCCCGGCTATTATGCTTATAAAAAGCAGTAATGAACCTGTCAGTAAAATATTTTCTATGGTTACAATCATATTGCTTGGTTAATTTTAAAAGACAAAGCTATGTTTTCTTTTTTTTGTTGCAGGTATTCAAAGGCTTCATTACCTAAATGACTCAAGGTATATCGAAATAATACGAGTTGTTTATCGAGTTTGATTTTCGAATTTTTCTTTGCCCATGAGGGTAGTGATGTATTTTTGTTTTGGGTGATTTGGTTCTTGTGGAATGGTCATGTATAACCAACCCTTATCAATGAGTGGTGCAATATGCCTTTTAAAATTATTAAAATGATTTTTAAGACCCAGGTACGCCAGAATATCCTTACGGGATTTCGCTGTTATAGCATATAATAGAATATCCGTTACATGTTCACTTATCAAATCATCATCCGTTTTATTAACCTGGTCACTAACCTGGTCACTAACCTGGTCACTAACCTGGTCGCTATCTTGGTCGCTATCTTGTGCGTTTACTTGGTTACTTTCCTGGTTACTTTCTTGTGCGTTTACTTGGTCACTTTCTTGTGCACTTTCTTGTACACTTATCTGGTCTGACAGAAATTTGGGATTGACGGGCAGCACGGATAAAAAGTAGGTGCATTCTTCATCGGTTTCAAAAATGGGCTCAGGAGAGCCGTTATCCTTCATTTTTTTGTAGATGGTAGGAATACCGGTGCCCCTTCCTTCGGTAAGGTGTAGTTCCTTGAGGAAATCGCCCACCCTTCTGTTTCGGTAGTCGCGGGCTACAATCCTTCTGTTTTCGGCCCTACCATGGATAAGTTCGTTGATGTTGACTGCAAGTGCCATCAGTTGAGTATTTTGACGTTAAACACTTCTTATATGAGCTGGTAGCCTTCTAAATATAAATACATACCGCAGGTTTCTATTGTATTCGTCGAAGTGCATGACTTTTTACTTAGTAATTTGTCAGTAATTGTCAAATTTAGGAAAGAAAAAGAGAACAATGAGAAATATGTGCAAAAAACTGGTTCCGGGTTTTAAAGAATTTCAGTAAGCGCAACATATGAAATCAGAAAAGGCGGCCCAACCGGTACCGCCTTTTATTAGCTTCTATATATCGAAAGAAAGCCCGGAAAACAACCTTACCTTCCGTGGCACTGCTTGTATTTCTTACCGCTGCCGCAGGGACAGAGTTCATTTCTGCCTACTTTCTTTTCCACACGCACAGGCTCGGCTTTACTTTGCCTGCCACCACCGGCAATATCGCTTCTTCCGGCATTGAGCTTGCTCATATCGGTTCGGCGGGGAGCATCGGCAGCACGCACCTGTGAGGGATCATTTACAGGCAAGCGGGCCTTCAGCAAGAAGGAGATAATGTCTCTGTTGACTTTTTGAATCATCCGCTTGAATAACTCAAAGGATTCAAATTTGTAAATCAGTAACGGGTCTTTTTGCTCATAGGCAGCACCCTGTACCGATTGTTTCAGGTCGTCCATTTCTCTCAAATGTTCTTTCCATGCATTATCGATAATTGCCAGGGTAAGGCTTTTTTCGATAGAAAGGGCAACTTCTTTTCCTTCACTTTCAAAGGATTTTTTCAGATTGGTAACAACATTGAGGGTTTTGATTCCGTCGGAAACCGGAATAGCAATATTCTCATATTTATCTCCTGCATTTTCATATACATCCCTGATAACGGGATAGGCCAGCTGGGCAATGTTGTCAATTTTTTCCCGGTACCTGTTGGATGCGATATCAAAAATTTCTTCTGTGAGTTTGAGGGTTTTTGAATCAAGGAAGGTTCTTTCATCAAAAGGTACCTCAATACCCAAACTGCGAAGCATCTCCATTTTAAAGCCTTCCAGATCGCCATTTTCCTGCCCGTCGATAACAGATTGCTCACAGAAGTCATACAGCATATTGGATATATCAACAGCAAGTCTTTCTCCAAACAATGCGTTTCTGCGTTTTTTATAAATTACTTCACGCTGGGCATTCATCACATCGTCATACTCCAGCAATCTTTTTCGGATACCAAAGTTGTTTTCTTCCACTTTTTTCTGGGCCCGCTCAATGGAGTTGGTAATCATGGAATGCTGAATCACTTCTCCCTCCTGCAAACCAAGACGGTCCATGATTTTACTGATTCTGTCAGAACCGAATATACGCATCAGGTCATCTTCAAGGGAGACGAAGAACTGTGAGGAACCCGGGTCACCCTGACGTCCTGCCCTACCACGCAACTGGCGGTCAACCCTTCGTGACTCATGCCTTTCGGTACCTATGATGGCCAGACCGCCGGCTTCTTTAACCCCATGTCCAAGCTTAATGTCGGTACCCCTACCCGCCATGTTGGTGGCGATGGTTACGTTTCCGGGACGACCAGCCTCAGCAACTACCTGTGCTTCGCGCTGGTGCTGTTTGGCATTGAGGATATTGTGTTTGATTTTTCGCAGGTTGAGCATCTTGCTCAGCAACTCGGAAATCTCTACCGATGTCGTACCGACCAGAATCGGGCGTCCTTTGCTGACCAGGTCAACTATTTCATCAATAACAGCATTGTACTTCTCGCGTTTGGTTTTATAAACCAGGTCTTCCCGGTCATCGCGAATGATGGGGCGGTTGGTGGGAATCACAACTACATCCAGTTTATAGATGTTCCATAATTCGCCTGCTTCGGTTTCTGCAGTACCTGTCATACCGGCCAGTTTGCCGTACATCCTGAAGTAATTCTGCAGGGTGATGGTGGCATAGGTCTGGGTTACGGCCTCAATCTTTACATTCTCCTTGGCTTCAATGGCCTGGTGCAAACCGTCAGAATAGCGGCGCCCTTCCATGATACGGCCGGTTTGCTCGTCCACAATCTTCACCTTGTTATCCATGATAACATATTCGGTATCTTTTTCAAACAAAGTATATGCTTTCAAAAGCTGATTGATGGTATGCACTCTTTCTGATTTGGCCGAAAAATCATCAAGCAATGAATTTTTCTTTTCCAGTTTTTCTTTATCGGACAGGCTACTTTTTTCTAAATCAGCCATTTCGGCCCCTATATCCGGCAAGATAAAGAAATCGGGGTCATCGGAAGCGCCTGTAATAAGGTCAATGCCATTTTCGGTAAGTTCAATGACATTGTTTTTTTCCTCAATAACAAAATACAGCTCATCATCAATGATATGCATATGTTTGTTTTGTTCCTGCATATAAAAGTTTTCAGTTTTTTGCAGGATGCTTTTGATGCCCGGTTCAGAGAGAAACTTGATTAAAGCTTTATTTCTGGGAAGTCCTCTGAAACAGCGCAAAAGAAGTTCACCTCCTTTTTTCTCGTCAGCTTTTTCTCCATCTTTGGGGGTAAGGAGCTTTTTGGCTTCCGCCAGAAGGCTGGTTATCAAAGCTCTTTGGGCAGAAACCAGTTTCTCAACCTTGGGTTTCATTTCATGAAACTCATGTTTTTCTCCCTGGGGTGTGGGACCTGAAATGATAAGGGGTGTACGGGCATCATCAATCAAAACCGAGTCAACCTCATCCACAATGGCAAAGTTGTGCTTGCGCTGCACCAGTTCTTCGGGGTTGCGTGCCATATTATCGCGCAGGTAGTCAAAACCAAATTCGTTGTTGGTTCCATAGGTAACATCTGCCAGGTAAGCATCTCTTCTCTCCTGTGAGTTGGGCTGATGTTTATCTACACAGTCCACTTTCAAACCATGAAACTCAAAGAGCATTCCCATCCATTCGGAGTCACGTTTGGCCAGGTAATCGTTTACAGTAACTACATGCACTCCCTTGCCTGAAAGTGCATTCAGATACACGGGCAAAGTTGCCACCAGGGTTTTACCTTCACCCGTAGCCATCTCGGCAATTTTTCCCTTATGAAGATGGATACCCCCGATAAGCTGTACGTCATAATGAACCATATCCCAGGTTATCTCATTCCCCCCTGCCATCCAGGAATTCTTATAAAAAGCCTTTTCTCCTTTTATTTCAATGCTGGGGCGGCTGGCCGCCAGATTGCGGTCGAATTCACTGGCAGTAACTTCCACCGTTTCATTTTCCTTAAAGCGACGTGCCGTTTCTTTTATAACGGCAAAGGCTTCAGGGAGAATTTCCAATAATTCTTTCTCAGTTTTATCGTATCTGACTTTTTCCAGTTCATCGATCTGGTTAAAAAGCTTTTCCTTCTCGTCCATATCAATCTGATAGGATTCAGCTTTTTCCCTCAATTCGACAATGGTTTCAAGTTCCTCCTTTACATTTTCATTGATGCGATTTTTAAACGCTGTTGTTTTGGCCCGCAGCTCATCATTACTTAGTTTGCTGATGGGTTTGTAAACCTCCTGAATGGTTTTCACCAAAGGCATTACTTCTTTTAAATCGCGGGTGGCCTTATCTCCAAATAGTTTTTTAAAAATACTCATAATATAACTGGGGTGGTTTATTATTAAGGATACAATATTAATCAGACACAAATTTGCCTAACGACAAAGGTACTGCAAATCTGCAAAAAAAATAAATACAAAGGCTATTAAAATGGATAGGAAAAAAAAGCCGGCATCCACCGGCTTATTAACTTTGAAAATCTTTAATATTCATCTTCATGGAAGAAGAAATCATCCTTGGTCGGATAGTCGGGCCAGATATCTTCAATGCTATCGTAAACATCGCCCTCATCTTCTATTTCCTGCAGGTTTTCGATAACCTCCATCGGCGCCCCGGATCTGAGCGCATAATCTATAAGCTCTTCCTTGGTTGCCGGCCATGGAGCGTCTTCGAGTTTTGAAGCCAATTCTAAGGTCCAATACATATTAAATGGGGTTTATTATTTTTTGCAAAAGTACTTTTTTTTATATAACTACCAAGAAAAAAATCTCTTAGTTTAGCCTGTCTTTAATTTATTTTCATACAAAAGAATCTGCAATTCGTGCCAAAAACTTATAATATCCTGTTTATTAACTGTATGCGATTTGAAACAATAATATGAGAAATCCGGTAATTTCAAGTCTTTTATCCTGTCAACACCCTCTTGGGTGTAATGTTTAATGAAACTCCCGGGAATAAAAATTCCCTTCTGACATATCCAACACAAACCATCCTTTTGTTAATTTATTTTGTTTTAAAAGCAAAAAAAACACAAAATAAACATCATTATTGTTTATATTTGGCCTGTTTAATCATCGAATCATTCCAAATTTTTCTTTAAACCAAATTCTTATCCAATGGAAAATGTAAAAAAACCTCTGCCAAATGCTACTGCAACCCTTGTATTGGGTATTTGTTCTATTGTATTCGGATGCTTTATTGTGGGCCTGGTGCTGGGCATTATCGGCCTGGCCATTTCAGGAAATAGCAGAAGAATGTACCTTAATAACCCCTCAGAATACGAAGGTTATGGCTCTCTCAATGCAGGCCGGATTCTTTCGATTATTGGCATAGTACTTAGTTCCATTACTGCAATTTATTATGTCATCGTTGTGTTGATTATCGGTGCAGCCACTTTGCCCTGGCTTGAAATGATGAATTATTAAACCGTGCTGGAAACAATTATTCATTGGCTTGAGAAGCATCTGATCCCCTGCCAGTACAAACAGCTTTTTGGATTCAGCTGTCCAGCCTGTGGATCTCAAACAGCCTTTATACTTTTGCTCAGGGGGAATCTGATGGAAAGTTTTTATACATTTCCGGCTTTGATTCCCTTAATGATAACTGCTGTTGTAGCCATTATATACTTCTTTACCAAACAGCCAAACCTGATCAAACCCATCAAAATCATGCTGGTAATTAATCTGGCTATCATCATGATATCGTGGGTAATTAAACTATTTATTTAAACGCACCCTCTCGGTTTTGTAAGCAGAACCATTACCCCATCTTCATTCCGGCTCATTGGGTTATGATGGGGTTTTCTTATCTGAAACAGGCTTACCAATTCATGATTAGCATGCAAACCGAACTATCAACAGAGACTAACAGAAAGCAGGGGTTTCTCTGAATTATCAGAGTATTTATCCTAAGAGCAGGGTTCTCATTCTTTTGTATCTTTGCAGGGTTATGTGTCATATCCTCCAATTTTGAAATAAAACCCTCTCCCTGATGTATGTAAAGCAACTGTTTCTATTCCTCTTTTTTTGGGTTTTCGCCTTCTACCTGCATTCCCAAACTATCACACTCAACGAAATGATGGCCTCCAACGCCACCACCTTTACCGACGAGGATGGTGATTATGAAGACTGGATTGAAATCCATAATGCATCAGGCAGTGCGGTAAACCTCTCTGGATATGGTCTATCTGATGATTATGAAAACCCGTTTCGCTGGACTTTCCCCGAAGTAACCCTTCCCAATGGAGGGTTTCTGTTGGTCTGGGCCTCAGGGAAGGACCGGAAAAACCCGGGCCAACCATTGCATACCAATTTCAGCATCAGTTCCCAGGGTGAAGAAATAATTCTTACCCACCCTGATCAGGAGAGAATAGATGAAATAGCACCTACACCGGTTCCCACAGATATCAGTTTGGGCCGGAAACCCAATGGCACCGGTGATTGGCTGTTCTTTTCGGAACCTACCCCGGGACAAAGCAATACTTCCCAGGGTTACGCAGGAGTAACCAATCCTCCCGTCTTTTCTCATACCAGCGGATTTTTTGCTGATGCTTTTGAACTGGAGTTAACGGCAAATGACGAGAATACGGTAATTTACTATACGCTTGATGGTTCTGTGCCAGATACTCAATCGCAACTATACACGGGGAGCATTCCTGTCGAATCGCTTGAAGGAACCCCCAATGGTATATCCATGATTCCCACCAATAACAACAATGATCCGGGCCCTCCCTATTATGAGGGCTGGCAACCCCCTGCCGGGGAAGTGTTCAAAGTAAAGGTGGTAAGAGCCATTGCGGTGAAAGATAATTACCTGCCCGGAAAAGTGGCAACGCATTCCTACCTGGTCGATCCCCTGGGAATCAACCGGTATTCTCTTCCTGTCTTTTTTCTGAATACCGATATGGAAAATTTTTTCGATAATGATATAGGTATTTATATCCCCGGTTACCACAACAACATGTTTCAGCGGGGCCGCGAATGGGAACGTCCTGTCCATTTGGGTTTCTTCGAAAAGGATGGTTCCCTTGCTTTTTCCGGTGATATGGGAGTGCGTATTCATGGAGGTACCACACGCAGCCGCCCGCGAAAAAGCCTCCGGCTCTATGCAAGAAACGATTATGGCGATAGCTGGGTCAATTACCAGCTTTTTCCCGAAAAACAAATTGACCAATATAAACGGTTTCTCTTGCGCAATTCAGGCAATGACTGGGATCAAAGTGTTTTCAGAGACGGGTTTATGCAATACCTGGCCCGCGATCTTCACCTGGAAACCCAATATTACCGTCCTGCCATTTTATTTCTTAACGGTGAATACTGGGGCATACACAATATCCGCGACCGGTACGATGAACACTATATTTTCAGTCATTACGGCCTTGAAGAGCATGAAATGACGGTGGTGGAAAACAATTCTGAATTTTCCTATGGCAACCCCGATGGTGTGGATCATTACAACAGCATGCGCTCTTTCATTAACCATAACGATATGGAAGATGATGCCAACTATACACACGTAACCACATTGATGGATCCTGAAAGTTTCATCGACCATCAGATTACCGGAATCTATGTCATGAATACCGACTGGCCCGGCAATAACATCAACTATTTCCGGCGCTATACAGAAAACTTTCTGCCGCACGAACCCCCGGGGCGTGATGGGAGATGGCGCTGGCATATCCTGGATACGGACTTTGGTTTCTGGCTCGACTTTTTTTATGTGCCCGGAGTTGACCAGGGAGCAGCACATAACACCCTGGCTTTTGCTGCAGACCCCAACGGCCCGTCATGGCCCAACCCTTCATGGTCAACTTTCCTCTTTCGCCGCTTACTGCAGAATGAAACCTTTGAAATTAACTTCATCAACCGGTTCGCCGATTTGCTCAACACCACACTTTCAGCAGAAAACGTAGTTTCGGTGCTGGACTCTATCGAAACAGTTCTGCAGCCCGAAATGGAGGAACACATTAACAGGTGGCGCAGACCCGTAAATATGAATGAATGGCAGGAAAATGTGCAACGCATGCGTACTTTTGGCCAGCAGCGAACCCAATACCAAAGACAGCACATCCAGGGCTTTTTCAATCTTTCAGGCCAGGTTGATATTCATCTCTCTGCCAATTCCCCTCAGATGGGTCATATCAGAATCAACACCATCGAACCCGACATTACATTCGCATGGACAGGCGTTTATTTTAATGGAGTACCTGTGCAAATAACAGCCATACCCAAAGAAGGCTATGTTTTCACCCATTGGAGTGGCACGGAAAGTGGCAGCAACCCTGTGCTTACCATTACTCCGCACAACGACAGAAATGTCATTGCCAATTTTGAGCCCACCCCAGGGTTTCCGGGTGACGAACTCAACCCTCTTGCCTACCCTATGACGGTTGGCGATTACGAGTTTAATCGCTGGGATGAGGATAATCCTGAAGGAAGTTTCCCACCCTATATGCTGTTTTTACAGTCTTCCACGAGTGATCCCAGGCTGAATGATCCCATGAGCAGCCGCTATCACATACCCGCCGGAGACTATCACAGTGATGATGCGCACCTGGAAGGATTTCCCTACATGCTCACAGGGAGGAGCCGTATCAATGGCCTGGGACACCAGGGGATATCTTTTATCAATACCGGTCGCGACAGGGATTTGGGAGCAGCAGTGCTGGCTTTAGACACAAGAGGATATGAAGAGATCTTTGTTTCCTGGACAGGAGGCACTATCATTCCCAATGCCAGGGTTTATGCCATCAGGCTACAGTATAAAACCGGTCCAGACAGTCCGTTTGTGGATGTTACTGACGAAAACGGCCAACCCATTGAATACATGCGCTCTGAAACTGAAGGCCATGAACAGCATTTTGGACCGGTTCTGCTCCCTTCCATGGTAAGTAACCAGGAATACGTGCAACTCAGGTGGAAATACTACTTTACGGGTACACAACTGGATATGGATCATGGCAGAAGAGACATGCTGCGCCTGGACAACATAAGGGTAACCACAGAATCAATGGGAACGGGCACAGAAGAAACTGGAAGTATTTCAGAAAGACCTCTTTTATTTCAAAATTATCCCAACCCCAGCGATGGTATAACCCATATTTCTTTTTCTTTGCCCCGGCCCGCCGAAGTGAGCATAATCCTTTATGATGCCCTGGGAAGGGAACGGAAAAGAATTGCCCATGATTTTTTTACCCGTGGCACCCATACGGTGGAAATGAATTTGCAGCAGCTGGAACCCGGATTGTACTTTTATCGCATGGAAAGCAAGGGTTTTTCATCGGTGAAAAAGATGATGCTCCGGTAAAGAGGGAGTTTTTCCGGTTTATTGCAATCCTTCGGGCAATGCATCCTCATAGGGATTTTCAAAATTATGAACCGGTTCCTGTCCTAAATCACTCAAGATCTTTTGCCCTTTTTCAGGATGTAAAACAAAAAAAATAAATCTCTCAGCCAGTTCCTTGTTTGCTGATTTAAAGGGAATGGTAAGACCGTATACCATGGCTTCACCATACTCGGTGATGGTTTCGCCCGGTTGAGTGCCCAGGGTTTCCATACTTACCTTTCCATACCAGTCGTTAAGGGCAAAATTCCCCAGGCTCAGGCTGTCGGGCAATACCAGGTACTCGAGGCCATGCTGCAACGCCACACTTTTGTAGAGAAAAATATAGTCAATATGGTTGCTTTCCAGCAAAGCAATCAGGTCGGTTTCCTTGGACCGGATATTGTCGCGGTCCTTGTTGAGCAAATCCTCTGCAAACCCCTCCTTACCGTACTTTTCCTCAGCCAGCTTGATGGTAAACACACTGCGCACCCCACAAGGGTCCATATCGGGATTGCTGCGCCCATATTTTACGTCATCGCGCATCAGAATTTCCATCCAGTTATTGGCACCGATTTCATCGGCAAATCTCGAACGGGGCGTATATACAATAGCCAGCTCATTGCTGGCGAAAGGGATGTACCACCCGGCATGATCCGGAATAAGCATATTTTCAATCACCATATAATCAGCCGACATAAACACATCTGCCGGTGTATTGATATCGATCACACGACGTGCTCCCGCCTTGCTGCCCCAGGCTTCGGTCAGGATTTCCACTCCGGGATTCTCTGCTTTAAAAGCCCTGGAAAGCTCATGTACCGGCATGGTTAGGCTGCCGGCATGGATGATGTGGAGGGTATTAGCAGAATCTTTTTTGCTTCCTGCACCACAACTCATCAGGAAAGATAACAGAAAGGCTGCAACTATCAGATTAATGGATCTCTTCATAATCGAAATTTTTTGTCAAAGTTAACAGGAAATTGAATTTTGAAGGAATGCGCAGCTTTGCTTTTCTTTTTTTGCGTTCTTTTTGTAAAACTTTCCTTCGGCATGACCTGTTAACAGAGGCGTAGACAAACTAAATCCAATGGTAACCGAAAAATCAGAAAACAATGGAAATAAGTGCAGGAAACAAAATCAAAGGAACCATTACAGAAGTAAAGATTGTCGGCTATTTTTTTCTCCCCGGCCTTACCTGCTCCAAAATCAGGTACTCAAAGAAGATATAATGCCCAAAAACACTGCTTTTTTCTTTTGATTAAACACTTTTAACTGATGGTTATTTTTTTGGTTTTTTGCCAAAAGTACCAAGAGGTAATCTGATTTTAAATTTTCCTTTATTTACGTAACTTTGTATCAGAACAGCCATTTTATTGCTCATTGATTGATTCTGTAATCAAGGACAAAACCTCAAAATAGCTTACATACAATGAAAACACAATTTGTAACCGATGACCACGGGAATAAACTAGCCGTTATTCTACCCATTAGTGAGTACAATAAGATGGTGGATGACCTGGAAGAATTGGAAGATATCAAGCTTTATGATGCTGCCAAAAAAGGGAAACAGGAGTTTTTAGACGCCCAACAGGCATTTCAGGAAATTGAAGAAGCCCGCAGGAAAAATGAAGACCTATAAAGTCCGCTTAGAGCGTAAAGCACAGAAACAACTGGCAAAGGTTTCGGAACCGTACTATTCTAATATCAAAACCGCCATACTGGATTTAGGTAAAAACCCACGACCTGCCGGTTAAAAGAAACTGAAAGGCAGAGATGCTTTTCGTATTCGGGTAGCCAGTTATCGTATTATCTATGAAATTCAAGACGCCATTCTATTAGTGGATGTGGTTGATTTGGGGCATAGAAAGGATATTTACAAATAAAACAGCATTTCCTACCATGCCTGACTTCTGCTAAATCAGGTGCTCAACGCTCAAAAATCCAGCTTTTTTTCTTTTCATTGAACACTTTTAAGTGATTGGTATTTTTTTCAGATTGATGATATATTTTGTAATTTTGATAAGCTCAAGAGTTATTCCTGAAAGTTTAGTTGACTTATGAAAACACAAGACATATACATCGCACATCCAAAAACAGATGAAGAATCGAAAGCTCTCAAAGCTTTTCTTCAAGCACTAAAGATAGAGTTTGAAATACCCTGGGATAAAAAATA
>JAABSE010000056.1 GCA_011390575.1 Sphingobacteriia bacterium | reverse complement strand
TTCTTCCATTCGTTGTGCCCGCCAATGTTGTAGGTTTCGCCGTTTTCGCCTTTGTGATAGATGAGGTCGATGGCCGAAGCATGATCAATCACGTACAGCCAGTCTCTCACGTTTTCTCCTTTTCCATAAACCGGCAGGGGTTTGTTGTGAATGATGTTGTTGATAAAAAGGGGCAGCAGTTTTTCGGGAAACTGGTTGGGGCCATAGTTGTTGGAACAGTTGGAAATAACCACCGGCATATTGTAGGTGTGGTGCCATGCCCTGACAAAGTGATCGCTGCTTGCCTTGGCTGCAGAATAAGGGCTGCGGGGGTCATAGGCTGTGGTTTCGGTAAACAATCCTTCCTGGCCCAGTGAACCATATACCTCATCAGTGGAAATATGGTAAAACCGTTTCCCTTCTTTCCCGTTCCAGCTTGCTTTGGCAGCATTGAGCAGATTAATGGTACCAATGAGATTGGTGTTAATAAACTCCATGGGATTGGCTATGGAGCGGTCAACGTGGCTTTCGGCTGCCAGGTGGATTACCCCGTCGAAATCGTATTTGCTGAAAAGCTTAAAGATTGTTTCAGCATCCACGATATCAGCTTTCTCAAAAATATAATTGGGCGCCTTTTCTATATCCCTGAGATTTTCAAGATTGCCTGCATAGGTGAGTTTGTCCAGGTTAACAATTTTGTAATCCGGATATTTATTGACAAACAGCCTTACTACGTGCGATCCGATAAAGCCTGCTCCACCGGTGATTAGAATAGTTTTCATCGTTTTATTTTCATTAAAAGTTTATTGACGCTGACACGCTGCTTTGTCAGGGTTTTAAAATTATCTGTGCTTTAAAGGTTGCAGGATTAATCCATGATACCATTGGCAAGGTTTTTCTCCCAGGCCCACGCTGATTTGAGGGCTACATCCAGTCCCAGCTTTGTTTTCCATCCCAGCACCTCATTGGCTTTGCGCGTGTCGGCCCACACTTTTTCCACGTCGCCTTCGCGGCGATCGGCAATCGTGTAATTGAGTTTAATGCCATTTACCTGTTCAAATGTTAGTATCACATCCAGCACGCTGTTTCCCTTACCCGTTCCAAGGTTGAAGAATTCTAACTTTTCGTCTTGTCCGGTTTTGTCCATTCTTTCCATAGCTACCACATGTGCTTTCGCCAGGTCAACCACGTGGATGTAGTCACGGATGGCAGTTCCATCAGGGGTGTCATAATCATCGCCCCAGACTTTGAGGGATTCTCGTTTGCCTATGGCGGTTTGGGTGATAAAAGGCACCAGGTTGTTGGGCACACCCATAGGCAATTCACCGATGAGAGCTGATTCGTGAGAGCCAATGGGGTTGAAATACCTCAGGGCAATGGCTTTGAGTGAGCTCACATACGTGTGGTCGAAGATGATCTCTTCTGCAATCTGTTTGGTATTGCCGTAGGGCGAATTGGCTTTCTGAATGGGTGCATTTTCTGACACCGGCAGTTCGGCAGGCTGCCCGTAAACGGTGCATGATGAAGAAAAAACAAACTTTTTGCAGTTCTTCTGGTCCATGATCTCCAGCAGGTTGGTGAGCGATACCAGGTTGTTGTGATAGTATTTTAGCGGAAACTGAACCGATTCGCCCACTGCCTTAAAAGCAGCAAAATGAATGACTCCTTCAATATCGGAATGCTCATTCCAGAAGTTCTCCAATGCTGCGCGGTCACACAGGTCAAATTTATGAAAAGTGGGCTTTATCCCGGTTATTTTGGTAATCTGGTCAATAATCTTCTCGCTGGAATTGGAGAGGTTATCCACAATTACTACTTCATAGCCGCTTTGCTGCAACTCCACAACCGTATGCGATCCGATATAGCCGGTTCCGCCGGTAACAAGTATTTTGGTCATTTGAGATAATATTTTGATACATCAAAAACTCCAGTACTGGATGTCTTTGATTTTGTTTCTGTAAATACCTTTGATGTCAACCAGGATGGGGTTTTCCACATTGGTCATCAGTTTTTTGAAATCATCCTCGGTAAGTTGCATGTAATCCTTGTGGTTTACGGCAACGATAACTGCATCATAATCGTCGGATGTTTTCTCACTGAGGGTAAATCCGTATTCGTGATTCAGTTCTTCCGGGCTGGCGTGGGGATCGACAATGTCAAGATTTACGCCGTAGCTTTTCAGTTCGCTGATTACATCGGCTACTTTGGAGTTTCTGATATCGCTCACATTTTCCTTGAAGGTTACTCCCATGATAAGCACTTTGGAATGCTGAATGTTTTTTCCGGCGGCGATGAGTTTTTTCACCAGCTGCTTAGCCGCATAAAAGCCCATGGAGTCGTTGACAAATCTACCGCTGTTGATAATCTGGGGATGGTAACGGTATTCTTTGGCTTTGTAAACCAGGTAATAGGGGTCAACACCAATGCAATGCCCGCCTACCAGACCGGGATAAAACCGGAGGAAGTTCCATTTGGTGCCTGCCGCCTCCAGTACATCGAAGGTATTGATGCCCATGCGATTGAATATGATAGAAAGCTCATTCATAAGGGCAATGTTTACATCGCGCTGGGTGTTTTCGATAATCTTGGCAGCCTCAGCAACTCTGATGGAAGGAGCACGATGTACACCAGCCGTTACGATCAATTCATAGGTTTTGGCAATATTCTCAAGAGCCACTTCGTCGGAGCCGGAAACCACCTTGGTAATGGTGGTGATGGTATGTTCCTTGTCGCCCGGGTTGATTCTTTCGGGCGAAAAGCCCACCTTAAAATCTTCACCACATTTCAAACCGCTCTCCTCTTCAAGAATGGGAATACAGTCTTCTTCGGTGCATCCCGGATAAACGGTAGATTCATAAACAACGTAGTCTCCTTTTTTCAGCGCTTTTCCCACTGCGTGAGAGGCAGACAGCACAGGTCTAAGATCGGGAAGGTTGCGTTTGTCAATAGGAGTAGGTACGCCTATGATATGAAAATTAGCTTCTCTAAGATCAGCTGCATCAGATGTAAAGTAAATGTCGCAACCTTCAAAGTCTTTGGACTCCAGTTCTTCGCTGGGGTCAATATGATTGCGCATTTTTTCAACGCGGTCTTCTTTTATATCGAAGCCAATAACCTTTATCTGCCTTGCAAACTCCAGTGCAATAGGCAATCCCACGTAGCCAAGTCCGATTACAGAAAGTTTGGCTTCTTTGTTCAATAGTTTTTCGTAGATGTTCATAATAATAGTATCTGTAGTTATTTGTAAATCGATTGAAAACAGTCTTAAATTTAACAGGCTGTCTGGTTTTTCATCTGGTCGCCCAAAACCGGGGTCTATCGTTTGGTCACTTTGCCACTCTCCAGGATGTATTCCTCTTTGCTTTCGGGGCAAACAGCGATATTGTTGACATCAAATTCAAGCCTGTGGCCATATTCGCTCATCCAGCCAACATGTTTGGCGGGGTTACCCACCACCAGTGCAAAGGGGGGGACATCCCGTATAACAACTGCCCCGGCTCCGATGAAGGCAAACTCGCCGATTTCGATACCGCAGACAATGGTAGCGTTGGCCCCGATGGAAGCTCCTTTTTTTACCAGGGTTTTGACGTATTGATCTTTGCGCACCACAGCACTCCTGGGGTTTACAATATTGGTAAATACCATGGAAGGCCCGAGAAATACATCATCTTCGCACACTACGCCGGTATAGATAGAAACATTGTTTTGCACCTTCACATTGTTGCCCAGCATTACTCCGGGCGATATTACTACGTTCTGCCCCAGGTTACAGTTTTTGCCCAGTGTACAATCGGGCATTACATGCGTAAAATGCCAGATTTTTGTTCCTTCGCCAATCACACAGCCTTCATCTATTACAGCTGTTTCGTGGCTAAAATATTTCTTTTCTTCCATAGCAATTGATAATTTAAAAGCAATCAGGCCTTTGCATGTTTTGTTAACGGGCAAAGGCCTGTGAAATTTTATTATTTAAGATATTCCAGTAAGCTGTCGGTAATGTGTTTGAGTTGTTCGTCGTCAAGCTCAGTATGCATAGGGAGTGAAATGACGGTTTTGCTCAGTTTTTCCGTTACCGGGAAGTCTCCTTCCTTGTAGCGTGGATCCTGATAGGCCTTCTGCATGTGCATGGGCACCGGGTAGTAAATCATGGCAGGAATTTCTTTCTCGCCCATATACTTTTGAAGGGCAAACTGGTCGAGGTTTTCGATAACCAGGGTGTATTGATGAAACACGTGGGTAGAAAAATCGCTGCGGACAGGGGTAGTGATACGGGGATGGTTCGCAAATGCCATGTCGTAATAGCTTGCCGCCTTGTTTCTTGCTGCCGCATACTCGTCAAGATGTTGTAACTTGATGCGAAGGATGGCTGCCTGGATGCTATCCAGGCGGGAATTAACACCCACAGAGTCGTGATAATAGCGTACTTCCATTCC
This sequence comes from Sphingobacteriia bacterium, assembly GCA_011390575.1. GTDB lineage: Bacteria > Bacteroidota > Bacteroidia > Bacteroidales > UBA7960 > SKVR01. The sequence continues at coordinate 20,419 of JAABSE010000056.1, read as the reverse complement.
ATGGTTTACAATCACGCGCAATTTCTTAGCCAGTTCATCATCATTGGTAAAAACGGCACCGCCATCGCCATAGCAACCCAGGTTTTTGGAGGGGAAGAAAGATGTACATCCAACGATTCCCATGGTACCTGCCTTTTGGCGGCGACCATCTTCAAAAATATAATCAGCACCTATGGCCTGGGCGTTATCTTCAATAATATGCAGGTTGTGCTCTTTGGCCAACTCCATTAACGGTTCCATGTCTACACACTGTCCGAAAAGATGCACCGGTACGATGGCTTTGGTATTGGGGGTGATGGCTTTTCTTACACTTTCCGGGTCAATATTGAAAGTGTCGGGTAACACATCTACCAATACAGGAGTAAGACCCAGCAGGGCAATAACTTCTACCGTGGCAACAAAAGTAAAGGAAGTGGTGATAACTTCGTCGCCGGGTTTCAGATCCAGTGCCATCATGGCTACCTGTAAGGCATCGGTTCCATTACCACAGGGTATCACATGTTTTACACCCAGGTAATTTTCAAGGTCTTCCTGGAATTTTTTTACTTCACTGCCGTTGATGTATTGTGTAGAGCGTATAACATCCAGAACTGCGGTGTCTATTTCGTTCTGTATCTTCTCATATTGACTCTTCAGGTCAACCATCTGGATTTGTCTCATGGATGGGTATTTCTTTTGGGGTTAGCGGTTTAAAATAATTTTCTTAAAAAGCGGTACAAAGATAAAAATAATTGCTTTGTGACTAAGCTTTCCCATGTCCGGCAAACTCATTTTATTTAATTGTTATCTTTGCAAATGCATTAAAACAGAGGACGTTTTACAGTGTCAGCGGTTTTGTGGTGTTTCTAAACAAGAGATAATTCTTTTATGCAGGTAATATACAATGTATTAATTTTCTTTTTAGGCAAGGCTGTCTGGTTTGCCTCGGCTTTCAACCCCAAAGCGCGTCAATGGATGAAGGGCAGGCAAAATTTGCTGGAGAAGATTGCCCTTGAACTTGATCATGAGGCACAGCACATCTGGTTCCATTGTGCATCTTCAGGCGAATTTGAACAGGGCAGACCCGTTATTGAAAAATTTAAGGCTGATAACCCTGGTGTGAAGGTGGTTGTAACCTTTTATTCCCCCAGCGGATTCGAGATGCGAAAAAACTATCCGCTGGCAGACCATGTTTTTTATATGCCTCTTGATTCCCCTTTTCAGGCGCGCAGGTTTGTGGAGTATGTTAATCCGCGGATGGCCGTATTTGTAAAATATGAATACTGGTTTAACCACCTGAACGCCCTTCATGAAAAGAAAATTCCTGTGATTGTAATTTCCGCTATTTTCCGTGAAAAGCAGATGTTTTTTAAATGGTGGGGCGGATGGTTCAGAAAGCAACTCAAAAAAATCACCTATTTCTTTGTGCAGGACAAAATATCGCAAACCCTGCTTTATAAGATAGATGTCCGCAACGTAGTGGTAAGCGGAGATACACGCTTTGACAGGGTTTTTCAAATCAGTAAAAATCCCCCTTCTTTCGAAAAAGTGGAAAAATTTATCCAGGGTTCGGTAATCTTTCTGGGGGGAAGCACCTGGCCTGCCGACGATGAGCTTATTGTTTCTCTTATCAACAAAGACTCCAACGATATCCGGTTTATTCTGGTTCCGCATGAGATACATGATGCATATACCAGTAAGCTGATGCGACAAATTGAAAAACCTGTGGTGAAGTATTCTTCCTATGATGAAAAATCCTTTATGGAAGCAAAGGTTTTGATTGTTGACCAGATGGGGATGCTGTCGGGTCTTTATCAGTATGCTTCCATGGCTTATATTGGCGGAGGTTTTGGCAAAGGTATTCATAACATCCTTGAACCAGCCACTTTTGGTATGCCGGTCGTGTTTGGGCCCAATTATAAAAAGTTTGCCGAAGCCAAAGAACTCATATATTATGGAGGAGCTTTTCCCGTTACCAATAAAGCTGACCTTGAACAGGTATATCTTAAATTGCTGGGAAATTACGAACTGCTCAAGCAAAGTTCAGATGTTGCCCGTGAGTATGTAAACATGAAAAGAGGAGCGACCAAAACCATCATCGTTTTCCTCAATACAATATTTAATCCGGGTTCTTATAAATCTCAGGCCCTGGATATGCTGAACATGAATTAGCATTAAATGGTTAAAAACAGGAATAGGGTTATGACCCATCCTGTGGTTTGCAGTCTGCTTAAAAGAATTTGAACTGAATAAAAACTTTCTAAACCAGAAATTTATGACTTTTCTTATCAAAGTAATTGTTACCGCCTTTGCCGTGGTTATTGGTGCACATATTATGCCGGGAGTAACTGTAGATTCTTTCCTCACGGCTATTGTAGTGGCATTCGTGCTGGGAATTCTCAATGCTATCCTCAAACCGGTGCTGGTGCTTTTAACCCTGCCGGTAACGGTGCTGAGTCTTGGATTGTTTTTGCTCATCATCAATGCCTTCATCATTATGCTGACAGATTATTTCGTAACCGGATTTGATGTTTCCACTTTCTGGATGGCTATCCTGTTTAGTGTTATTCTGTCGGTAATTTCCTGGTTGCTTTCTTTGCCGGTGCGCGATAGCAACTCAGGCAATAAACGTCGTCTTGAGTAGAACTGACAACCCTTTACTTATATTTTTGAATTTACGGAAGTTTAATTTTTATGCCAGGCAAAATGAACAAGAAAATTGTTGTTATAGGATTGCTTCTGCTTAGTTACGCAGTATCAGCAGCCGCGGTTAACTCCAGGCTGGAGAGTGTACGGGTATTTTTATGGGGTGCTGAAATAAACCGCACTGCCACAGCGGAAGTGAAGGCAGGTATCCACGAAATAATTTTTACCGGACTGCCCATGGATATTGACCCAAATAGTGTTCAGGTCAAAGGTTCCGGCTCCTTTACAATATTATCGGTAAGTCATCGAAACAATTTTCTCAGGTCGCCTGAAGTAAGCTCGGAGCTGGAGGTTTTAAGAGATAGTCTGGAATATTATACCCGTCGCCTCAATAACCGGCAGGCGATGCTCAATGTGTACCAGGAGGAGGAAGCATTGTTGCTTGCCAACAAGAGCATGGGAGGCGAAGCAGGTGTGAGACCCGCAGAGCTGGAGAGTCTTGCCGATTTTTTCCGGTCAAGAATGACAGAGGTGAAAGAACTTCAGTTAAAAACCCGTATCGAAATCCAGCAGCTGCAGGATCGGCAGAACCGTGTGAGACAGCAAATTTCCCGCATAGGTTCTGAACAGAATACCAATGTGGGAGAAGTAGTAGTTACAGTATCTGCTGCACGTAATACAACAGGACAATTTGAGTTTTCATACATCACCCGAAGTGCGGGATGGAATGCCATGTATGACATCCGGGCTGAAGATACCGATAAACCCGTTGAAATGCTTATGAAAGCATCGGTAAGACAAAATACCGGCGAAGACTGGGAAAACATCCGCCTGACTCTTTCCACAGCCAATCCACTGGACAGCAGAGTGGTCCCCTCACTAAGTACCTGGTTCTTGCGGTATGTGGAGCCTCTTCCCTATGGTGTTGCCGAAAGAAGCCGGCTTAACGAAGCTTACACATTGGAGATGGTGGCTGCTCCTTTTGCAGAGGATGAAATAATCGAAGAAGATCTTGCGGGTTCTGTTGCCGAAATTACTGTCGCTACTCAAACCCACACCACCCGTGAGTATTTCATTGATACTCCGTATAATATTATGTCAGGAGCTGATGATCTGATGATAGAAGTGCTCAGGGATGAATTGCCCGCCCAGTTTACCTGGTTTGCTGTGCCCAGGGTTGAACGGGATGCTTTTCTGGTAGCCCGCATTACGCAATGGGAAGATTTTGTGATACTGCCCGGGCAAATGGGTGTGTTCTTTGAAGATTCCTGGGTAGGAAGTACTTTCATCAATCCGGAGCAAACTGCTGATACACTGGAAGTGTCATTGGGTACCGATCGCAGCGTGGCTGTTGAACGCGAAAGGTTGACGGATTATTCCCGTAAAGGAATACTGGGAAGGCGAACCACCGAAACTGTTGCCTGGGAAATCGTAGTGAGAAACGGGAAAAACGTGCCGGTTAATATTGAAATCAAAGACCAGATTCCGGTAACTACCGATGCCGATTTACAGATAACCCTGGAAGAGAAATCAGATGCTATCCATCAGGAAACCTCAGGAATCCTTACATGGCGTCTTGAAATAGCACCCGGGGAGACCGTGCGCAAGCCGTTCCGCTATTCGGTTCGTTATCCATCGGATAAAAAAATAAGGCTGGAGTAATTCGCTATACTCCAGCCCAAATTTTATTTCTCTTCTTATCTGAAAGGGGTCAGGCCATCAGATCCAGCAATGTTTCGTAATCCTGACCGGAAAGCTTGTGTACCACGCCATCCACTTTACCTACTACCATGGCATTTTTCAATCGCTCACGGGTGTTGCCTTCATTGATTTTGATGTCAATGTCCTTAAGTCTGACAGGGCTTCCCAGGGCTTTGAAAAGGTATTCGATCTTATAAATAATGTCGTCAACTTCGCTCATTTCAAAAAGCGCCTTTCCCAGTTCCTGAATACGTTCGGGAATTCGGTCTTTTTGCAGTTTCATCCAGGCCGGATAAGCAATGGAAAGCGAGGCTCCGTGAGGTACGTCATACACCACCGAAAGGCTGTGCCCAATGCCATGCACACCCCAGTCGCCCGACTTTTTACCGTAAGAAGTGAGGCCGTTCAGGGCGCACGTAGCGGCATACATGATTTTTGCCCGCAAATCGTAATTTTCCAGATCTTCCAGCAGGTCGGGTCCGTTTTTCATGGCCTCTTTGATAATGGCAATGATAAACCTGTCTGAAAGTGTAGCGTCACCTTCTCCAAACCATGCCTCCAGCGAATGGGCTATCAGGTCTACAACACCATAGGCAGTGTAATTTTGAGGAACACTAAAGGTGAAGGAGGGATCCAGGAAGCTATGTCTGGGATACATATGTTGGTTGCCAAATCCGATTTTTTGTTGCTTGCAGTTGTTCTGCACTACGGCTACCGGGTTCATTTCTGTACCGGTGGCTGCCAGGGTGAGCACTGCAATGAGGGGTGTGCTGTCCTGGGGTTTGTGAGCCCCGGTAACAATGTCCCAGGCCGGGCCATCATATTTCATGGCTACACTTATGGTCTTGGCACTGTCAATTACACTGCCTCCACCAAGGGCTACAATAACATCTATCTTTTTTTCCTTACCCAGGACAACAGCTTTGTCCACATCTTCCACGATGGGATTGGACTTTATTCCTGAATACTCTATTATGGTAAGTCCCTCGTTTTGCAATCTGGTAACCACCTGTTCGTAAGCTCCGCTGGCTTTTGCCGAGCCTTTGCCTGTCACAAGCAATACCCGTTTGCCAAATTCTGCTGTTACTTTTCCGATTTTATCCGTTACTCCATCACCAAAGTGAAGTTTCACCGGATTATACCATACAAAATTTTCCATATATCTTTTTTTTACAAAATTACATTATTTAACACTACTGTACCGTTAAAAACTCTAGATCTCTCGCTTCGCTCGAGATGACAGGGCATTCTGGAACTAGGGTGGTGGGGTCTGTCACTTCGAACGCAGTGAGAAGTCTATCTTCAACAAATTTTATCCAAAACCAATGATTATTTAAGATTCTCATCATGAAAGATAATGCTCTTTTTGCCTGTGGCCGAAACCTGGAAAAATCCTCTTGCTCCGGCGCTGAGGTTGGTAGGGATGTTGGCCGGAGGGGCTCCTGCAAAAGGATTGCCCGACAAATCGGTCTGGGTAAAGAAGATGTTGTAAAAGTCGAAATTCTCTCTTGAAATGCTTCTGATTTCGAGGGTAATTTCATCCCCATCCTCAATGTCTTCTCTGTTAATGTTAAAAATGGCCAGCGAAACCGTTTCTTCAAGATTTTCGTCGCTTACAAGAGCTTTATCCGAAGGACGAGGTGTTCTCAATGTGTCATTAATAGCGTAATTGAACAGGTAATAATTCTCCTGGGCAGGTAAATCCCGAAAATGGACAAATATATCATAAATGGTGTCCTGCGTGAAGCCAAGTTCTGAAAATGGATTTATTTTGATGCTTAGAGAATCGATGGAAGGAACCGGCATGAGTTCGCTGGATGCTGTATACTTTTCGCCTTCCACTTCAATGGATAGTTCGTAAACTTTTTCTTGCAGCTGTTGCGGGATTTCTGTATTGTAATAATAACCAGGGAGGGTATCAGAATTCCATTGCTTAAAAACAAATATATCGTCGCCGCTTTCAATTTGTACTGTTGCATCGGTAATGCCCCTTCCGCGGCTTACATCATAATAGGAAGACGAGTAGGAGAGTTTAACCCATTGAATCTCCTCACCATCGGTAATGTTGGCCTCTACAATAACGTACTGGCCTTCCACATCCGAAAGGTCGAGAATGACATCCTTTTCGCAGGAGGTCCAAACCAGCAGTCCTACCATTAGTAAAAACAATTGTTGTATTTTTTTGAAAAACATCATTTCAATTTTTGAATAAATATCTTAAAAATCTCTTTTTCTTTCTTTATTTCTATCTTTCTTTGTCCGGTGGCGACTTTCAGTTCGCCTCCGGACTAAAAGGAGGAGCTTTTTATTAGCACGGACGGGAACCCTGGTCCGGACCGGTCGAGTGCCTTTCTTTCACTTGTCTCTAAACTCTCGTCACTAATTTAACACCTAAACCTCTCAACAGCTCAACGATTAAACCTTTTGTCCTTCCAACTTCCAGCTTCGAGCTTCCAGCTTCCCATATCAAAAATTAAAATTCCACGTAATCGCAGGTATGGGTCCCGGAATATAAAAGAACGAAGAGTTGGGAACCCCGGGACGATCTGCGTTTTCTGCAAAAGAGACCGAAATGGGGTTGGCCCTGCCATAAACATTAAACACTGAAAAATTCCAGCTACTTTCAAATCTTCGCCTGTCCCTGTCTCTGATTACAGGGGTGTAGGTGATTGATAAATCCATCCTGTGATAGTCGGGCAGGCGGCTTGAATTGCGTTCAGCGTAAATAGGGGCAAAAGATCCCTGGTAATACAACTTGCCTGTAGGAAGCGTAAAGGCATTGCCCGTAGCATACACAAAATTCATCCCGATACTCCATCTGTTGCTGAGCGCATAATTGCCGCTCAAGCTCAAATCATGCCTCCGGTCGTTGGGCGCAAAATAGGCCAGACCTTCGTTGATGTCGTCTATTTTTCTTTTGGCAAGGGCCCATGTATACCCCAGAAATCCACTCAGCTGCCCGGTTTGCTTCTGAACCAGAAACTCTGCACCGTATGCCCAACCTTTACCGGCTCTCAACTGGCCTTCCAGAAATTCATTTCCCAGAATATCACCGTTGTCTACCACCTCAACTATGTTTTTGAAATCTTTGTAATAAAGTTCCACCGATGTTTCAATCATGTCAGAAAAGAAATTACGGAAATACCCCAATGCTACCTGGTCTGCCTGCTGGGGCGGAATATTATTGCTTGCCGCATACCATACATCATATGGGGCCACTGACTGGGCACTCTGCGACTGCTGAATATACTGTGTCATGCGATTGTAGCTTCCCTTTACCGAGCTTTTCTCATTGAACTGGTATCTGAAGCTAAACCTGGGTTCCAGAGCAGTGAAAGTGTCGTAAAACCGACCGGAGGAAAGAAGGGTTGAGTCTGCTACTTCCCATTGCAAAGGATTTGTCTTGTCAAATGTGTATTGTTTGCCCGGTCCTATTACCTGGAAAACGGATCCCCGGATACCATACACCAGTACCAGCCTGTCATCCCATAAACTTTGCTCATTGTTGATATACAGCCCATGTTCCAGGCCATTGGAAGGAGTGAGGCTAAATGAGGCGGAGGCTGCCCCTTCTATTTGTGCCTGTATAACACCGGGGTCAAGATTGTGGTAGATGCTTTGAATCCCGAAAGTGAGTGTATTGTTGTCATTGGCCAGGAAAGTGAAATCTGCTTTCAGGTTCAGGTTGTTCAGGGTAGAATTCCATCGGAAGCTGGCCGGGCCAATGTCCCCGGAAATATTAAACTGATAATTGCTGTAAAGCAGCGAATAGTCAGCGAAAAACCTTTCTGACATTAGTCTGTTCCAGCGCAGGCTGGTGGTTGCATTGCCCCAGTCAAAACCAAAAAATTCGCTGAACATGGTCACATCACGACCATAATATCCTGACAGAAAAATCCGGTTTTTATCATCAACAACATAATTCATTTTGCCGTTTAAGTCATAAAAGTACAGCTGGGTGTTTCGCTGGTTTTCATCGGAAGAAAGCCTCAGGAACAGGTCGGCATACGTGCGTCGTCCCGACACCATGAAAGCACTTCTGCCGTATTGCAGCGGACCCTCTACTGTAAGTCTGCTCGAAATAAGGCCAACACCACCGGTCACCCGGTACTGATTCATGTCGCCCTCTTTCATGCCGATGTCCAGCACAGAAGATAGTCGGCCTCCATATTCGGGGTGAATACCTCCTTTGTAAAGTTTCAGGTCTTTGATGGCGTCAGCGTTAAACACCGAAAAGAAATTGAACAGGTGTGATGCATTGAATACAACCGCCTCGTCCAGCAGAACCAGGTTCTGATCTGCATTACCGCCTCTTACAAAAAATCCTGTATTGCCATCGCCACCCGATTGCACACCGGGCAACAGCTGGATGGAACGCAAAATATCAATCTCTCCCAGAAATGCCGGGATATTTCGTATGGTTTCTATGTCAAGGGTAACCGTGCTCATTTCGGCTCTTTCTACGTTGCGGTTGGTTCGCTGGCCCGAAACCACCACCTCAGAAAGACTGATTCCTCCATTGCCGAGCTCCACGTCCAGGGTCATTTCACCTTCCACCTGTATGGTTTTTTCCAGCCTCTGGTAGCCGATAAACGAAAAGATGATGGTATGCTCACCCTTTTCAAGCATCAAAGAATACTCGCCGTCAAATCCGGTAACTGCACCCGTTTGGGTTTCGGGTAAAAAAACATTTACCCCTGTCAGGAGTTCTCCGGTAGTGCCGTCACGCACCGTTCCGCTCAGCTTCACACGTGTATCGGCCCACGCAGAAGAAAGTGAAATAAGCAGGATTATGAAAGTTATGGAGGATTTGAACACGAATGCTATGAGTTTTTTAATGAATGAGGAAAAGGGTAATGTTGAGAAGAGCCTTAAAAACTACTAAATTCAACCAAACTCATAAACAAGGGTTTGGAAGGTTTGTTTCTTTGGTCGTAGTTAATTGAGGTTAAATGTTGATTTATTACAGACGTGTTGAATTTGGCAGGTAATTTGAGCAGGGTAACCTTTTTGTTTGTTATTTTAAAACAGAATTTTTTGTATCTTTATAGTTGACTGTATTATATTTTCAATAGCTTAAATTATTATTCACTTAAAATTCTTATTCAAATGCAAAAAAGATTTTTTATTGGTTTTTTAGTTGTTTTTTTTCTGGGTGTATGGCCTTTCCCGGATAATGATATTCAGGCACAAGGGCGCAATACGGAAGAGGTAGAGTTCACTGTATTGGGCAATTGTGGCATGTGTAAAGATCGCATCGAGAAAGCCGCCTATTCTGTAAGAGGCGTTCGTAAGGCCGAATGGAGTCAGGAGGAACAAAAACTTACGCTGGCATTTCGCAGCGACCGTACCGATCAGGAGACCGTAGAACGGACTGTCGCTAAAGCAGGTCATGATACGGAAAATTTCCTCACCGACAATGAAACCCATGCCAATCTGCACCATTGTTGTATTTATGAGAGAGATCCTGAATTGCTCAGGAAAAATAAAATGTGGAATGAAGAATAAATCTAACAATATGGAAACCCTGGAATATCCCATCGAAGGAGTCAGTTGTCAGCATTGTGTCAATAAGGTGGTGTCTGCTTTGCAAGACCTGGAAGGCGTTCAGGAAGTGAACGTCTCAGAGGATTTAACTACCCTGAAACTCAAAGGAGATAAACTTCCTTCATCAGGTTTTATTAATGAAGTGCTGGAAGATTACGGAGCATATCGCGTGAATCCGAATCTATAACACAATAATTTAAATATTCATATCTTTGCACTCTCTTTCGGCGAATCAATGCAAAAGTTTGTAAAACATATAATGGCAATGCTACTTGCCGGTTTGTTTCTGGTTTCATTTACCGGAGTCAGATTGCTTGTGCATCATTGTATGGGTTGTGAAACCAGTGCAATGTATGTTTTTGCTGATGCCGGAAGTTGCTGCGATGCCCCTGCAACCTCTAACGCTGAGCACGCAGCATGCGCCGTTAATGCAGGCGATCAGGGTTCCTGCTGTTCTGCAGAAAACACTGAGAATTCCTGCGAGAACTGTTGCGACAACGAAGTTGTGTATGTAAAAAATGAGTATAAAGTATCTCACGAGCGACAAGTACTAAAGGTAGAACCGGTGCTGGTGGATGCTGAAGTTTTTACTCATGCTCTTTTTTCGCTGCAATTTGATGTCCGGGGAGAAAAAAATCTTTTCCCATCAACAGTTGACCCGCCCCCCAGAAAGGTCGCCAGAGAATTCATTCTTTTTGCTCATCAATTGAAAATCTGTTAACTGCTTTCGGGTGCACATCCTGTGACCTTTCCCCTGGTTCCGGTGTGCGCAAAATTTTACATACATCTTACTTTAAGATGTGTCTGGTAATTGTATATATCAAACCCCAAAGTATTTTCAGATGAACCTAAATAAAATTTTACTTCCCCTGTTTTTGATGCTCTGTGTTGCTATGGCAGCTTCCGCTCAGGATCATGTTTTGAATGGACGTGTATATGGCAATGAGCCTCAGGATGATCCCCGCAATAAGATGGCCCTGGCAGGTGCCAGTGTGTTCTGGGAAGGCACTACCACAGGCACCGCCACAGATGAAAATGGCAACTTTCAACTCACAACAGACCACAACTATTTGCCTCGCAGGCTTGTAATAAGCTATATGGGCTATCGGGCTGATACGTTAATGATAGACTCCGGACAGCAAAATGTAGAGGTGGTGCTGGAAGCTTCACGCGATTTGGATGAGGTAGTTGTTGCCGGAAGGCGCTCCGGCACCCATGTTTCACACATGGATCCCATCCTTACCAAAGTGGTTACAGAAACGGAACTGCAACGCGCTGCATGTTGCAACCTTTCTGAGGCTTTCGAAACCAATGCTTCGGTGGATGTATCTTTTACCGATGCGGTATCGGGTGCACAACAGATTCAATTGCTGGGACTGGCAGGAATTTACAGCCAGATTCTCACCGAGAACACCCCTACCATAAGAGGACTTGGGCAGCCATATGGCCTGGGATTTATTCCCGGTCCATGGATGGAGACTATTCATATCTCCAAAGGCGCAGGGAGCGTGGTAAATGGATATGAATCTATTACCGGGCAGATCAACGTGGAGCTTAAAAAACCCGAATCTTCCGACCTTTTTTACTACAACTTCTACGGTAATGATTTTGGAAGGCTGGAAAGCTCTATCAATGCAGCTGTAAGGCTTAACGACCAGTGGTCAACCATGATACTGGCCCACGGGGAGGTACTGGAAAATCAATTCGATCACAACCACGATTCTTTCCTGGACCATCCGTTGATGCGCAAGTACAATGTAGTCAACCGTTATCGCTATGACCGTCCCGGTGTAATGGAATCGCAGTTTGGTTTCCGCATCATGCAGGAAGACCGCCGGGGAGGGCAGATGGCCTTTTTCGAAAATGGTGCTCAGCTGGGTTCTCCCAACTATTATGGGTTTGGTGTGAATACTGACAGGTACGAGGCTTTTGCCCGCACCGGATTTTTCCTGCCCGGACAGCCCGACGGCAGCATCGGAACGCAGCTGAGTTTCATCCATCATAACCATGATTCTCAATACGGGCGTACTCAATACATGGGTCGTCAGAATACCCTCTACGCCAATATTATTTACGAAAACTCCATTGCCAGAAATTCCGATCATAGAATCAATGCCGGATTCAGCTATATTCTTGATGATTATAAGGAAGACCTGACTACAACAAATCAGGAAAACAATTTTGATCGGATAGAATCTGTGCCCGGGGTTTTTGCCCAGTACACCTTTCATCACAACGAGGATTTTGTAGGTATCCTGGGTATGAGAGCTGATTTTCATAATATCTATGGCACATTCTTTACGCCCCGTTTGCATATTCGTTCCAACTTCACACCCACCACCACATTTAGGGCTTCTGCAGGCAAAGGGTACAGAGCACCCAATATGATTGCCGAAAATACCGGTTTACTGGTAAGTAACAGGCAACTGGTTTTTGTTGAGGATATAAGAATGGAAGAAGCCTGGAACTACGGGGCCAGCCTTACGCAGTCTTTTTCTCTTTTTGGAAGAGATGCCTCGCTGTCAGCAGAATATTACCGCACCGACTTTGTGAATCAGCTGATTTTGGATGTAGATACTGATAATGGCCTGGCCATGTTTTACAACCTCGATGGGAAATCTTATGCCAACAATTCGCAGGTAGAGTTTAAATTTGAGCCTTTGCTGTTTTTTGAGATTACGGCTGCCTACCGCATAACCGATGTAAAAACTACCATCAACGAAGAGTTGGTTCGCAAACCATTTGTAAACAACTACAAAGGGATGTTGTCGGGCTCATGGGCATCGCGCAACAACAACTGGCAGGTGGACCTCACCGGACAGTTTAACGGCAAAAGCCGCATTCCCAATACTGATATGCTGCCGCAGGAATTTCAGTTGCCCGAAGAATCTCCGGCCCATATAATTGTTCACGGACAAATTACACGCAGATGGAATAATTTTGATGTATATCTGGGTGGAGAAAATCTAACCAACTATATGCAAAAAAATCCTATTATTGCATCCACAGAACCCTTTGGAGAAAATTTTGATGCTTCCATGATTTGGGGCCCTATCATGGGACGGATGTTCTACCTGGGATTACGATACACCATTGAATAAAAAAACAAGAACCATTTTTCCGTTAACCAAAAACTTACAAGATGGTTTTTTAACCCGGCAGCAATGCCGGGTTTTTTTGTATTTTTATGGATGGTTTTGGGTGCAGGGTTCGACATGAGAGGAACCAATTCTGAATACTGTTAATTTTCGGATTTAATACTATTGAACAACTAATCACTTCTCGCTAATCACTTTACACTCATCACTTTTCACTATTCACTCCTCATAACCAAAAAAAGATGTGCTACTGGGTAGGAACAAAAAAAGTACGGGAGGAAATGCTGCGGCGCCTGCAAAAGGATCCCGATGATGAGATAGCCCAATTGTTTTACAAAACTTTCGTGGGACAGGCTGAATTGCGCTATATGGAATATTATGTGGCCATCGGAAAGGCAAAACCTACACTTTCTGTTATGGTGTACAATGCCGAAGAGGGGTTGCATTTCCGCAACTTTCAATGGGGGCTCGACTGGAGCTATACAGACAAAAAGTCCGGGAAATCCTATGCCCGTGAACTCATCAACTCCACCTGCGAAAAAGTGTTTTTTGTGCACCGGGAGGTAATTTTCTCACAGCGTTGTGTAATTCCCCTTGATGGGTATTACGAGTTCTTCCATTTCAGCGGACAGGTTTATCCTCATTTTTTGTATCCGGCCGAAGGATTGTTTTATGCCGCCGGGGTATGGCAGGAAACAGTGGATACCGAAACCGGTGAGCTTACAACGGGTTTTTCCATCATTACAACCCCACCCAATCCGCTGGCCGAAAAGCTGCACAACAACCCCAGGGCACCCAATGGTTCACGTATGTTGCTCATTTTGCCACAGGAGAAGGTGATGGATTATCTTGATCCCGATGCCGGAAAAGAGGATTTGCAAAAACTGTTCGTCCCTTATTCTGAACAAAAAATGGAAGCATATCCCACAGTGCGGTTTTTGAAAAAAGAATTCAGCGGCAGGCTTAACTCCGAAGATGTTCGCCGTCGAATTGACTACCCTGAGCTTTTCTTTGCCTGAACAGGAATGCCTTTTCTTTGTTATTATCTCGTATTGATTATCCGGCAAATCCGGTAAACTCTTCCGGAGATGTTTCTGCTGTTGGAAGTATCAATGGGGTTGGGATTGGCAGGAGAAAAAAAGTTTTGTTTTACCACTGATTTAAATGAATACTTTTGTGGCGATTTTCCGGAAGTTTAATTTCTGTAGTCTTAGAGTGAAAAATGAGTGATTTATTACCGCGCGAGCGGAAGACCTTTATACTGCACATGTCCTACTCCTTCCTGGAGGGGATTCTGGCCGGTTTGATCATCCTGAATGAGTTTGTTTTTGCCAAAAGTTTGCGCGGTTCCGATTACCAGCTGGCGGTATTGTTTCAGCTGGGGGTAGTCGTTTTTCTGTTGCTCATTTTTATGAACGAATGGCTCAAACGCATCCGCAATAAAAAAGGGATGTTGCGCAGAGCTGCATTACTGACCCGTTTGCCCCTGATGGCACTCTTTTTCTTTCCCCGCAATGCAGAGCAGATGGGAGGAGATTCCATTTATCACTATATATTTTTGCTGATCTTCCTGGTTTATTTCCTGGGAAATACGGTGATATGGCCCACCATCAATCTGTTTCTCAAAACCTCTTACCGCCACAGCAATTTCAGCCGCCTTTTCAGTTATGCCACCAGTCTCAACAAAGTGGTGATGATGGTTACCACCTTTTTTTACGGCTGGCTGCTGGACCTGGATAATTATGTTTTTGTTTATGTCTTTCCTGTGGCTGCCGTGCTGGGAGTAATATCTGTTTCCCTGCTTTCTGCTATTCCTTACGAGGCAACGGATGTACCCACAAAAAGCGAAGGTTTCTGGCTTTCCGTAAGAGATTCTGCCCTTGGGATGTTTCAGATTCTGAAAACCAATCGTGCCTTTATGGATTTCCAGGTGGGTTTTTTCCTTTACGGCATGGGTTTTATGAGTTCGGTAACCGTTATCGTATTGTTTTTTGAAACAGGTCTGGGACTTAATTATTCCAGCATGGCATTTTATAAGAACGGGTACAACCTCCTGGCTATTTTTATGTTGCCCTTCTTTGGCAGGCTTATGGGGAAAATTGATCCCCGCCGTTTTGCTGCCATATCTTTTGCTTCCATGCTGTTGTATATATTTTTTCTTACTATTACCCAGTATTTTCCCGCGTATGTTGAGTTCTGGGATATCCGACTGTACTATACCCTGATTCTTTATATTCTGTTTCACGGTGTTTTTGCCGCCAGTATGGCGCTCACCTGGTTTATTGGTTCGGCCTACTTTTGCCCTCCCGAAGAAGCCGGAAATTACCAGTCTGTCCATCTTGTGCTTACGGCTGTTCGTTCGCTGTTTGCCCCGTTCCTGGGGGTGGCATTTTATCAGTTCTGGGGCGTCACGGTGGCTCTTTCTTTGTCCATGACCTTTCTGGCACTGGGAATAGGCTATATGCTCTGGTCTGAAAAAAATGTAGCTTTGCCATTTTCCCCTGATACCTGATTCTTTGTATCCATGTCGGAGTGAGAAGAATCGAAAATACGTTACTATTATCCGTATCAAAACCACAGAAAATTTATAATTTAGCATATAAAACCTTTACGAATTTAAATTATACACAGATATGAATTACGATTTGATTGTTATTGGAAGCGGTCCCGGAGGATATGTAGCTGCTATTCGTGCATCGCAACTGGGAATGAAAGTGGCAGTAGTGGAAAAATCTGAACTTGGCGGTATTTGTCTCAACTGGGGTTGTATCCCCACCAAGGCATTGCTCAAAAGTGCCAATGTTTTTGAATACCTGAAGAAAGCAGGAGATTATGGCGTTGCCCTTGAAGGAGAAGCCAAAGCCGATTTTCCTGCCATGGTCAAAAGAAGTCGTGATGTAGCCGCAAAAATGAGCAAGGGAATCCAGTTTCTTTTTAAGAAAAACAAAATTGATCATATCGATGGCTTTGGTAAGCTGCTGCCCGGCAAAAAAGTGGAAGTAAAAGATGCCGAAGGAAAAACCACCGAATACGAAGCCAAACATATTGTTATAGCCACGGGAGCACGCTCGCGCGAATTGCCCAACCTGAAACAGGATGGTGAAAAAATTATCGGATACCGCAAAGCCATGGTACTGGAAAAACAACCCGAAAGCATGGTCGTGGTAGGTTCGGGAGCTATTGGTTCGGAGTTTGCCTATTTTTATAATGCATTGGGAACCAAAGTAACATTGGTAGAGTACCTGCCGCGTATCGTTCCTGTGGAAGATGAAGATGTGTCCAAACAACTGGAGCGTTCCTTTAAAAAATCCGGAATGAAAGTAATGACCGGCTCTTCAGTAGAAGAAGTGGATACCTCGGGCGACAAGTGCAAGGTGAAGATAAAAACCGCCAAGGGAGAAACCGAAGTGGAAGCTGATATAGTTCTTTCGGCTGTGGGAATTACCACCAATATTGAAGGCATTGGACTGGAAGAAACCGGCATCAAGGTAGAGAAAGACAAAATTGTGGTGGATGAGTTTTACCGTACCAATGTAGAAGGTTATTATGCCATAGGAGATGTGGTGTCGGGTCAGGCTCTGGCACACGTGGCCTCAGCAGAAGGAATTGCCTGTGTGGAAAAAATTGCAGGACACCATCCCGAACCCATTGATTACAATAATATCCCGGGATGTACTTATTGCAGCCCCGAGGTTGCATCAGTGGGTTACACGGAAGCGGCTGCCAAAGAGGCCGGCTATGAGCTGAAGGTGGGGAAATTCCCGTTTTCTGCCTCCGGTAAGGCAAGCGCTGCCGGGGCAAGCGAGGGCTTTGTCAAGGTTATTTTCGATGCCAAATATGGTGAGTTGCTGGGTGTACACATGATTGGTGCCAACGTAACCGAGATGATTGCCGAAGCCGTTGTGGCACGCAAACTGGAAACCACAGGCCATGAAATCATCAAGGCAGTACACCCTCATCCCACCATGAGTGAAGCGATGATGGAGGCTACTGCAGCTGCCTACGATGAGGTAATCCATATGTAGTGCTTGCAAGAAAACGGCAATTGCTGCGTTGGGCTTGACTTCAAAACAGTCATTTACGAAAAGTAAACTCCTGTTTTTCATCCATCGCCCGCCTTGCACTTGACGCTTTCTTATCAAGCACTCTCATAAAAACATGAGTTTTCTTGCTGACACTATGTAGGATGTGAAATATTAAAACCCGGGTGCTTTTGTACCTGTTAACGATTATAAACAGAACAGCTTTATCGGATGTGTGGTATTTGTGGAATCCATTCTTTTGCCGGTCCTGTGAAAGGAGCCCGGAATCTTACCGGGAGTGCGCTGGAAACACTAAAGAAACGAGGTCCGGAAGTGCAGGCCACTTTCGAACACGGGCACACCTGTCTGGGGCATAGCCGCCTCTCCATCATAGATACTACTGAAGCGGCCAACCAGCCCTTTACGGATGATTCAGGAAGGTACACGCTGGTATTTAACGGCGAGATTTACAATTTTCGCCAGTTGCGCGATCAGATGCATGGCACCGGGATTGCCTTTCGTACACAAAGCGATACGGAAGTATTGCTCAAATGGCTCATGAAAAAGGGCCCTGCAGGTATTCCCGCGCTGCAGGGCTTTTTTGCTTTTGCTCTTTACGATAACCAGGAAAGATCCCTGCTACTGGCCCGCGATCGTTTTGGTATCAAACCCCTTTTGTATTATCGGGATGAAGACAGGCTTCTTTTTGCCTCTGAAATGAAGGCTCTCATCAAACTTGGGATTCCACGGCAGCTGGACAGGGCTTCCATGGAGATTTATTTCCAGATCAATTACATACCCGGCCCATGGACCATCTACCGCGATGTGCTAAAGCTTATGCCCGGCCACTGGATGCAAATCAAAGGCAAAGAGGTAAACGTACAGCAGTATTATGAAATTCCTGCTACTACGCTTCCGGAGTATACCAACCTGTCCTACGACAAGGGGAAGGCATTGCTGAAGGAAAAACTGGAGGAAGCTGTGGTGAAAAGGCTCGTGTCGGATGTTCCCCTGGGGGCATTTCTGAGCGGAGGGATTGACAGCAGCGTAATTGTGGCGCTTGCTTCAAAGCATGTCAGTCAGCTGAAGACCTTCTCCATCGGGTTCAAAGATGAACCCATGTTTGACGAAACCCACTATGCCGCCGGTGTAGCCCGCATGTATAAGACCGATCACACGGAGTTTTCCCTTACCACAGCCGACCTGCTGGATTGTCTTTACGATGTGCTTGACTATACAGATGAGCCTTTTGCTGATTCTTCCGCCCTGGCAGTGTATATCCTGAGTCGCGAAACCCGTCAGAAAGTAACCGTAGCCCTATCGGGAGATGGTGCCGACGAAATGTTTGCCGGCTACAACAAGCACAAAGCACACTTCCGGGCCAGAATGGGAGGCGCGGATGCGCAACTGCTCAGACTTATGAATCCTGCACTGGCCCTTTTGCCCAAATCCCGAAATTCTTTTATCGGGAATACAATCAGGCAGTTGCATCGCTTCGGCGAAGGGATGGGGATGAACGACAGCGACCGTTACTGGCGATGGGCAGCTTTTTCCCCTGAAAGTTATCCCTCACAACTCTTGCTTCCCGCTGCCGAAGAAAGTGACTATTATGCCCGCAAAAAAGAACTTACACAATTTGTTGCTGCCAGCGGTGACATGAACAGTCTCCTGCGCAACGACATGCACCTGGTACTTACCAACGATATGCTCACAAAGGTCGATATGATGTCCATGGCCAATTCCCTTGAAGTCAGGGTCCCCTTTCTGGATCATGATTTGGTTAACCTGGTTTTTTCTATGCCCGCAGAGTTTAAAATTGACAAGCATGGCAGGAAGAAGATTCTCAGGGATGCATTTCGCAAAGATCTACCCGAAGAACTTTATACCCGCCCCAAACAAGGATTTGAGGTGCCGCTGCTGTCGTGGTTCAGAAAAGAATTGAAAGATACCATTTTGAATGAGTGGCTCGATGATGAGTTTATCGAAAATCAGAAAGTGTTTAACCCGAAAGTTATTAACAATCTCAAACAAAAGCTCTTTTCGTCCAATCCCGGCGAAATACACGCCCAGATATGGTCAATAGCGGTTTTCCAGCATTGGTATAAGAAATATCATGACCAATAGTAATTGTTTTTAACTCTTGTTTAACCGCTTTTTAGTAAATTTGCAATCCTAAAGAAATTTGCAATAAACTTGCCCGATTAAATGCCACGTATCTTACGTATCCTGAATCGTTTTAACCTGGGGGGGCCCACTTACAATGCCGCCTATTTAACCAAATACATGAGCAGTGATTTTGAAACGTTGCTTGTGGGAGGTCCGAATGACCCCAGCGAAAAAAACTCTGAGTACATTGTCAGACAACTTGACATAGAACCTCATATTATCCCTGAGATGAAGCGGGAGATTTCTCCTGTGTCTGATTATCATGCTTTTCAGCATATCAAATCCCTTATCCGCGAATTTCGCCCTGATATCGTCCATACCCATGCATCAAAAGCCGGAGCACTGGGCAGGCATGCAGCAATATCCATGAAGGTTCCTGCCATTGTTCACACTTTCCACGGTCATATTTTTGATGCCTATTTCAACCAGGTAAAAACATCTTTTTACAAATCTGTGGAAAGATACATGGCTCAGAAAAGCAGTGCTATTGTTGCTATCAGCGAAGCGCAGAAGTCCGATCTGACACAAAAATACAGGATCTGTCCCGAAGAGAAAGTAACTGTGATACCTCTGGGCTTTGATCTGAATCGGTTTCGGGAGAACATGGCTGAGAAAAGACTTCTCTTCAGAAAACGCTATAAAATTACCGATGATGAGATTGCCATAGGTATCATTGGCAGGTTGGTGCCCATCAAAAACCACTCAATGTTCCTGGATGCTTTACAAATTGTGCAAGCACGCACAAAGAAAAAGATCCGTGCCTTTATTGTTGGGGATGGCGAGTCAAGAGAAATTATCAAGCAGAAGGCCATTGATCTGGGAATCCATTTTGTAAATGGTGTTGGCGACTATAAACCAGCTCCCCTTACCTTTACCAGCTGGATAACAGAAATGGATTATGTAAATGCCGGTCTGGATATCGTTGCGCTTACTTCCCTCAATGAAGGAACGCCCGTTAGTCTTATCGAAGCCCAGGCAGCAGGTACTCCGGTAGTTTCTACCAGGGTAGGAGGTATTGAAAATGTAGTGGCAGAAGGAAAAACAGCTTTGCTGGCCAACAGAGGAGATGTAGAAGGTTTTGCCTCCGGTTTGCTCAGATTGGTAGAGAATGATATGCTACGGCGTGAGTTTTCGCTGAATGGCTGGGAGCAGGTGGGTGAAAAATTTCACTATACACGGCTGGTAAAGGATATGGAAGTCCTTTACAATCATTTGCTTGAGAGAAATACAGTAACCAGGACCTTTTCTCTCCCTCCTGCT